>DBKX01000114.1:874-2963 GCA_002297865.1 Lachnoclostridium sp. UBA739 | reverse complement strand
CTTGGCTATGTTTTCAAATACATATTGTATTAAAGTAGATATCACGCCAAAACCAAGTGCGCCCATCACATTCTTATTACCTCTATTTTTAAAAAATACATTGGCATACACACCGCACATAATTATATATAGAATTGCATACCATCCGAAACTAAGCGGTATCAAAGCAATTGTCAGCCCAACAGCAAAGAAGAAGCTTCCTGTATACCAGAAACTTTTCTTTGGATATTTTTTTTCATTGGTTACACCTAAAAAATGCCCAAGAAGCGAAAGAGCTGCATAATACCAGATTAAATTTGAAAAAACAAACTTCAAGCTGCTCATACTCCTCTCTGCTATATTCTTGAATTAAGATAATCGTGCATTTTTTTTCGGAATCTTTTGGAATACATCTGTGATAATGGAACCTCTTTCCCATACTTCATAAAAATAGTATAATTTTTAATCGACTCAATCTGGTACAGATTCACCACAAAACTCTTATGAGAAACTTCAAAATGATATGGTTTCATTCGTTCTGCAATAGCAGAAATCTTCTCTCCTGGAAGTTCTAGTACATGATTCTTATCATCATATAAAAGCACGTTTCGGTTACAGTATTCAAAGTATAAAATATCTTCTGCCTTGGTCGAAACAACTCCTGTCTTTGTTCGAAAACTGACTATCCGATCCTCATTTAAATTATCATATGAAAACACTTCTAATAAAACCGAATAAATTTTTTTCTCTGTAACTGGTTTAACCAAGTAATCAAATGCATGAATACCAAATGCATCTTTCATATAATCACGAAATGCAGTTACATAAATTATTTTTACTTTTTTATCTGTCTCTCGTATTCTGCTTCCTATTTCAATTCCATTCTTATTGTCGATACCGATATCTAAAAAAATGATATCAAACTGTTCCGCACACTCAAAAAAACAATCTCCGTCAGTTAATGTTGTTATCTGAAATTCCAACTCATATTTTTGAGAGAACCCATTAAGATATTGTTTCATCATCTCCAATATGGCAGGCTCATCATCACAGACAGCGATATTAATCATAACTACTCTCACCTCATAATACTTTATCGTATTAAAATTTTAACGTCCTACATCCACCTTTTTCATTATTATACCAATTGAACTTACTTTTTTCAATTAAGTTCCACATTTTATTGTTACTAAACTAATGTTATACTTAATCTTATTAAGTATGCAGAAAAAAACTGCAAGTATTTTTTTCATCAAATACTTACAGTTTACCCTTTCTATTCTGCTAATTCACCCATATAATAAAATCCTTTAGACTCTGTAAGCCTAACATCTACAATTTTACCAATTAAATCACTGGAACCTTTAAAATGAACAAGCACATTATTGGTTAATCGCCCTGTCACTAACTGTGCATCTTGTGAATTAATCTCTTCGACAAGGACTTTTTCGACCTTGCCAGTATCACGGCCTGACAATTCTGCTGAAATTCCTTGTATTTCCTTTAATAAACGGTCAAAGCGCTCTTTCACAACATCTTCCGGAACCTGTTCTTCCATCTTCGCAGCTGGAGTACCTGTTCTCTTAGAATAAATGAACGTATAAGCACTTTCATAACGAACCTTACGTACTACATCTAATGTTTCCTGGAAGTCTTCTTCTGTCTCTCCTGGAAAACCTACGATAATATCTGTTGTTAAAGAAATGTTTGATACTGCTTCTTTAATTCTGCCCACTAAATCAAGATACTGCTCCTTTGTATAGTGACGGTTCATAATCTTTAAAAGTCTGCTGCTTCCTGACTGTACTGGAAGATGAAGATGATTGCAGATTTTCTTAGAATTGCCCATTACTTCAATTAACTCATCAGATAAGTCCTTTGGATGGGAAGTCATGAAACGGATTCTTTCTAGTCCTTCTATCTTTTCAATTTCCTGTAGAAGTTTAGCAAATGTCATTGGATGTTCTAAATTCTTACCGTATGAGTTAACATTCTGTCCCAATAACATAATTTCTACAACACCGTCCGCTACTAAGGCTTCAATTTCACGAACAATATCTTTTGGATTACGGCTTCTTTCACGACCTCTAACATATGGTACAATACAATG
>DBKX01000114.1:0-855 GCA_002297865.1 Lachnoclostridium sp. UBA739 | reverse complement strand
GTATTACATCCGTACATAATATTAACGCCAGCTTTGAATTTATGCTTACGTTCACTTGGAAGATCTTCTACGATTTCCTGTGTATCCTTCCAAATATCAATAATCATTCCTTTGGAATCAATTCTAGCTTGTAACAATTCAGCTAGCTTAAAGATGTTGTGTGTACCAAAAATAATATCTACAAACTTATAGCTTTCTTTAATCTTTTCTACGACTGCTGATTCCTGCATCATACAGCCACATAATGCAATCATCATATGAGGATTTTGAGATTTTAATTTCTTTAAATAACCTAATCTTCCATATACTTTTAAGTTTGCATTTTCACGCACTGTACAAGTATTATAAATGACAAAATCTGCTTTTTCGTCTTCAATAATGGTATATCCTATATTTTCAAGTATTCCAATTATTTTTTCAGAATCGTGAGCATTCATTTGACAACCGAAAGTTACTGTTGCCGCGGTTAGAGGTCGCCCAAGTTCTGCTGCTTTCTTTGATACCCACTCCTTCATTTTTTGCATATAATAGTATTGTCTATACGTCTGATTTTCTGGAGCTTCTTGCGAGATATCTATTTGATTTATAATTTCGTTAGTTTCTCTATTATTCATTTTTTCATTCCTCCTGCTTTTGCATTTGTTTATTATATTATGTAATAAAAATTAATGCAAGATTTCTTTTATTAGATATATCAGCTAATTTTTTGCTGAAATTTGCACTCGAAATCTTATTTCTACATGTATTAAAAAAGGTAAAATAAATTAGCCTAGGAGACCTCTTATTGTGACAAAAATAGAAAAATGAGTGGACATCCCTACATCCAGTGATAAAGCATGATTCAAAGAATCATAC
>DBKX01000436.1 GCA_002297865.1 Lachnoclostridium sp. UBA739 | reverse complement strand
AAAAAAGGCTTATTATTTTTATGCTTGTATTCTGCTTTTTTATAGGACAAGTTAAGTCTAATAGGGTGGTTGGAGCCGGTTCCATCACAGAACGAAAGTTTGTCGTTTTGCTAATGAGAGGAATGAAACTATCGAAACAGCAGGACACAACAGCAGAAATTATTCAAGCAGCATGTAAGAAAAAAATTGTTAAGGATGTTGACAAAGCACAGCTTTCAAAGAAATTGACAAAAGAGCGCGCCGCAATTTATTTGTGTCGTATGGATGTTAAGGTGAACGGTTCTACATATGATAAAAAGAAATACGAAATGGTACGGGATTATAATCGAATCTCAGATTTAAAGTCCATGAAAAAAGCTTCGAGAGCATCGGTTATAAAAATGTACTGCAAAGGAATCATGGTTGGTTACTCGAACGGGTATTATGTACAGAGCAGGAAGTTTAAGGGGAAGGAGACAGTGACAGAGACGGAAGCAAAGACATATGTGAACCGGCTTTGTAAGGAAAGTAAGCGCAAAGCAATAAGTCCGGATGGACAGTTAATTAGAAGTACAAAGCTTCCGAAAAATGCTAGTAGTTATCCTTATATTTTGACTACGTATCCGAATTGGTTTTATGAGAGGACGTTTGAGTATCAGAAAACTGTTTTTCACAAAAAACCAGTTGTCTTAGAGGATTTTGCAAGCCCAGTTCAGATTGGTAAGATGAAATTTTACAATGGCACAACAATGGAAACAGTCAAAGAACAGTATCTAATGAATTGGTGCAAAAAGATAGAAACGAATATGAAGATGCGTTTTAACGTGGACTATCGTACGATTGATTCATCATGGGTTAATGAGTTGAGAAAAACGTATTATGTATTTGATGATGCAGAAACGAATAAAAGTCGAACAGATGATATTAAGGAATATGTTAGGCAGGTGAAAAAGAATAAGATTGTTGTTAAGGGAGCTAGGGTGACGGTGGAGCCGTCTAGTTTGTATTATTGTAGAACTAAATTTATTCGTGTATATGTAAAATTTAAAGTTTGCAGTGGAAATGTTAATTCACAGAGGTTAATATATTGTGATGATTTAGATGTTATGAAATTACAGAAAAATAAATGGAAGGAATGTTGTTTTGACATTGGAATTGGATCTTATAATGGTTATAGCTTGGGAAATGATTATTCGGTAGTTGATAACAGATTACTACAAGCGTAGGGAGAGGAGAATCGTAATAAGAAAGTATATATTAGTACTTATAATACTATTATTTTTTTCTAAAGGAATGTGTATTAAAGCTGAAAATATTTCTTTAGTTGACGATGGTAAAATAATTTTTAGAACAACTGATACAAAAGCAACATCAGGTGTACGTTGGAAAACAGTGGGTTTTTCTATCACAAGAGAACGATGTTTAACGGGAATAAAAGCAAATGGTGGTTATCCTCTTAGAATGGAGCATGCAGTAGTTTACTTAAAAGATGAATGGAAAGATGAGCGTGCAAGTGCTTCAAAAGTCTACGTCACCTTCACCATCCCCCAATCCGTAGTAAGCACCGCCTTAGTCAAAGCTGGAATGGGAGATATAAAACATGACGATATTTTATATCTCCACGGTATCTTCCAAGTCACTCATAATGGCAAAGACTACGGAAGTAAAAAGTACAGTTTGCCAGCAATTTCGTCTGCGGAGGCCTGGGCAAATCCAGATGATTTTCGAGATCGTTTTGATGTTAAGGTGCTTTACAAAGCACCAGATGAACCCATAAGCATACAATACAAGACATCTGCAGGAGACATCATGGAAACAGATACATACCCTAATACAAGATGGGTTAAGCCAGGTACAAAAGTTTCTGTAGATTTGTCGGAACAAAAAATGTATCAAGGGAAAAAATATAAGCTCTATAAAAGTTACATTCGAAATTATTTAACACAAAAATCAATATCTGGTTCTGGAGCCAACACATTAACAGGAGACAGTTTTAGTAAAGTACAAAAACGAACCATTCGTCAACGAGTTGGTGGTGTTCAATTTGTTGCGATTATGAGGCAAGTGAAAGAACCAAAGTTAGAATCTGAAGAAAGTCTAATATCTGAATGGGATGAACCATTGCCGCGGGGAGTCATTGCGGCAGATGAAAGAGGAGCATCCGTCTATGATGTGGAAGCAGGAATACCTGCAACTGAGTCTTTATATCTGAATGTTTTTTCAAAAAATTATTTGTTAAGTTATGAATTTGAAAATGTAGTTGGATAGAAGGAGTATCAAATAACCTTCCAAAAAACATACCATTTAAGATGGACAGAGCTAGAATATGATGCACAGTTTCATGTGATTCGTGTGCCAAAAAGTCAAACAACAACGGTTTCAAAAACGGTTACAGTGACTAGGGAGTATTCTTATTGGGAGCTTGTAAAGCTTGAATATTATACAATAAAGGATGCAACCATAAAAAATCAAGTTTTACCTAAGGGGGCTGTATTGCTCACTCCAAAAGAATACACTCCTCCTAAAATGAATTATGTTCAGTACAAAACAAAGGGTGAACATTTGAAAGAACCTTCTTTTCAGAAAAATGTAACATTATCAAGTGAAACGATTGACGGAGGCGACTCGTGTCCAGCAGTTCCTACTGAAGATTTTCAATTTATGGGAGAAAAGGAGATTGGAAAAATAGAAGTAAGAAATGATAAGATTAAGTTAGGACAAAAGAATATTTCCACAGATGGCTGGAAACAGGCAAAGACGGAAAAGCCAATGGTATGGGATGGAAGTGAAGAGATTGGTCAAGACGTTCTTTATGAGAGTCATTTACCAATTCCGAGAGAAACAGCGAACGATGTATATGAAACTACTGGCACAATCACCTATCAGGCAACAGTGCAACTTAACAGTACAAATAAAGAGAATATATTCTTTGGAGTAGAAGAACTGACAGATGTTACGGTTCATACACCAACTGTATGTGACGCAAGCGTTTCAGATGATAGAGAATTCAATCAATTGGTTTTGCCAGATAGAACAAAAGCATCCCTTATTCTGGATCGAAGCTTTACTTTGTACATACCAATGGAAGGAGAACATCTGCAGATTCCAGGTTATGGCTATCGTGATTATGGAAAGTATATTGAGGAAAGAGAGGTGCTATTTCCTTTCGATGTATATCAGGGGTCTAAGTATTATCCAGCAAATACGTGGATTACGATTACAGAGGATAGCGTAGATTTTTATCTTCCTATATGGGTAAATGAGGGAAGTTATACAATTGACTGTCGGGCGAGCTCTATTTCAGCAAAAGCAAACCAGGCAGAAGAAATGGAAGAAGAACTTGCCAATCTTCAGATAGACAATTATGTTGCAATCTGTCAAATCCCAGTGGAAGTGTCAGGAAGACTGTATGGATTGCAAATTACAGACATATCGGATTATCCTTTGTGGTATCCTGTCTTTCGAAAACAAGGTTCACTAAAGCATTCAGGGCTTCGTTATTTTGTGGGAGACAAGAATCAGAATGGTGTACATAGAAGCGATATAAAACCATTGACGCTTCCACTTGTAAGTGGAAGCCATCCATACAATACACAGGCAGGTATTACAGCAACTGGCTATACATTTCGGTTTACGCTTAACACCATAGGACAGTTTTATGGAGAAAATGATTATGTACAGTTAACGCCTTCTTTTTTCTATCTTTCGAAGGATGGGAAGAAGCGACAAGAAGTAGATATCTATTATAACGAAACAATTAATTGTCAAAAGGAGGCGCTCGTTAGAGTTGGAAGTTCAATGGATCTTGCCAATATAAAAGAAAGATATTTAGGTAATCCATATATGTCGGTTTCAGAAGAAGAAATAAAAGAAAAGCAGCGTTTAACAGGTCAGAACCAAAGTGAGATTATGTATCAATTAAAAGGAATGTTTACGTTTCATCATATACTCTTGTCTGAAAGTTTTAGAACTTATACAGGGAAAAATTATTCTCCAACAGGTACGATACCAGTCAATGTTGATGAAAAAAAGGCGGCTTTGTCAAAGCAAAAGTGGTATGGAGAGTATTATTTGCCAAGCCAGGTATATGTTGTGCCAAAGAACTTTGATTTAGTAGAGGCAGAAGAAACCTATGGAAGTTTTAATTTTAGGGAGGATTTTTGGCTAAAAGATGGTTATATCATGGTTCAATTTGATATTGTGACAGTTAAGAATGGTAAGAGACATCTAAGTTATACCAATCTGGCAAATGCAAAAACAGGTTATTGTAACATGTGGAGGATGGAAGGTTTTAATTATCATAAGATGGATTCAGATGGAGTTGTATGGCAACTAGAGGATGGGGACACATTTTTGTACAATGCCAGACGAAGAGCTTCACTTGATTATAGAACAGGAGGAACACACTAAGTACTGATAAATACTCTCGGAATCAAAACATTGGTATTTCCTTAGAAATTTTCTCATGCTATACTTAAGAAATGAAAGAGGTGCATTATGAAAATATTACATTCAAGTGACTGGCATTTAGGGAAAAGCCTAGAAGGGCAAAGCAGATTGCCAGAACAAGAACAGTTTTTAGAAGATTTTATACGGATAGTAGAAGAAAATGAAATAGATGTAGTTTTGATTTCGGGAGATATTTATGATAGTGGTAACCCACCAGCAAAAGCAGAGCAGATGTTTTATGATACATTGAAAAAAATATCAAAGCATGGGGAGCGTCTTATTCTTGTGATTGCTGGTAATCATGATAGTCCAGAACGATTGACAGCGGCAAGGCCATTGGCCATGGAACATGGAATTGTTATGGCAGGAACTCCAAAGACAATTGTGCCAGAAGGAGTTTACGGACAACATCAGGTGATTCGTTCAGGAGAAGGATTTATCGAAGTAGAGATACATGGAGAAAGAGCGGTAATTCTGTTAGTTCCATTTCCAAGCGAAAAAAGGTTAAATGAATTTTTGTATGACACAATGTCAGAAGAGGATGAAAAGCAGCAGTCTTATAATGAAAGAATAAAAGAATTGTTTGCACAGTTAGAAAAGGAATTTCGAGAAGATACCATTAATCTTGTAATGGCACATATATTTGCAAGTGGTGTTGAAGAGACTGGTTCAGAGAGAAGTCTTACTTTGGGTGGGAGTTATCTTGCTGATAGCAGTGTTTTTCCAAAGCAGGCGCAGTATATTGCATTAGGTCATATTCATCGCATGCAGACAGTTCCAGGAACAAATAAGCGTGCCAGATATTCAGGGTCACCAATTCACTTTAATCGAAAGGAAATTCCTTACGAAAAGAAACTGCTAAAAATAGAAGTAGTACCAAAGGAACCTGCACAGATCACTGAAATTCCATTGCCAATTTATAAGCCAATCGAGGTATGGAAATGTGACAATTATGCCGAGGCTTTGAGAAAGTGTGAAGAAAATTCGGACAGAGCGTGTTGGGTTTATCTTGAAATAAGAACAGATTCCTATATTACGGAAGAACAGATCAAAGAACTAAAGATGTGGAAGAAAGATATTTTAGAGATAACTCCCATTTTACCAGATCAAGAAGCACTGGAGAATGAATTAAGTGAAGAACGTGAGAAGTCATTTCATGAGTTATTTTTTGATTTTTACAAACGGGAACGTGGGGTTGAACCAGAAGAAGAACTTGTTAAGCTGTTACATTCGATTATAGCAGAGGAGGAAGAAGATGCGGCCGATACTACTGAAAATTAAGGGTTTAAATAGCTTCATTGAGGAGCAGACAATAGATTTTGCCAGACTTATGGAACCAGGATTGTTCGGTATCTTCGGACCTACTGGAAGCGGTAAGACCACTATTTTGGATGGAATAACCCTTGCACTATACGGAGAAATAGCCAGGAAGAGTAAAAATTTCATTAATACAAACTCTAAAAGTGCAAGTATCTTATACGAATTTCAAATTAGTGGAGCTGAGACAAAACGCTATCGTGTGGAAAGAGAATTACAGAAAGATGCGAATAAAGAAGGGTACAAAACAGGAAAATGCCGATTGAGCGACATTACAGGTGATACGCCGATTGTGTTAGCCGATAAGGTGAAAGAGGTAAATAACTGTTGTATTGATATTTTAGGGCTTAAATCAGATGATTTTCAAAGAACGGTTGTACTTCCGCAAGGAAAATTTAGTGAGTTCCTTAAACTGGATGGGAAAAATAGAAATGAGATGCTAGAGCGGCTTTTCCGTCTACAGCCATACGGAGATGGACTCAATCGGAAACTTAAGGAAAAGAGTGATGAGATTAGTCACAATCTATCTAATCTGGAAGGACAGCTTAAAACCTATGAGGACGTTACAGAGGACAAGCTAAAGGAAATGAAAGAAAAGGTAGTTAATCTTACAGAACAATTTAAGGAAAAAAAACAGTCGTTCCTTGAGTGCTGCAAAATCTATGACAACGGAAAAGAAATATGGAATCTGCAGATAGAAAAGGAGCAGCATAGTAAGAAGAAGGCTCAACTTGATGACAGGAAAAAAGAGATTGAGCAGTTAGAATTGGAAATGCTGCTCTCCAAAAAAGCAAACAAGATTTACCCATACATTGAGTCATTAAATCTTGCGTTAAAAGAGGAAGAAGAAAAACAGAATGAGCTTGCTTGTTTGAAACAAAAACGGGATTTATCAGAGCAGAATAAAAATGCAACTGAACAGGAGTTTTTAAAATGGAAAGACGCAAGAGAACGGGAACTTCCTGTATTGCGTGAAAAGATACAGTCTTACAAAGATGCAATTGGATATCAGGATGAGTATAAGCAGTTGAGTCAGCAGAAGCAGTCATTCCAAAAAAAGCTCAAGGATAGAGAAAGCAAGTATCAGAAGTCTCAATCGGATGAAGCTGAACTGAAAAAGATAATTGATGAAAACAATGAGAAGATAGAAAAATTACAAGAAAGTCAAAAAAAGTACGAGATAACCGCAGAAGTAAGACAGCAAATTCAAGTTGGTGCAGGATTGGAACAACAGGCTTCGATGCTGGCTGAAAGAATTGAAAAAGCAGAACAGGATTATAGAAGGTTAGAAGACGAAAAGAGTCAAAAGGAGATTTATCTAAGGAAACTGACCAAAGTGTTATTTTTGCAAGGAGTCGAGGAACAGAGTTCTATTGCAGACTATCAGAACTCACTATACGAGTTAAGGGAGAAGAAGAAGCTGTACGCAGACTATGTGGCAATAAAAGAATCAAAAATGCAAGAACTAAATAGCTGTAAACAGGAACTGAATAAGATTACGAATCAAAAAGCAGAGAAAGAGCAGATATATTTAGAACAAAAAAGGCAGAAAGAGATATTGGAGATTGAGATGCTGTCTTATCAGTTAATGCAGACATTGCAAGAAGGAGCACCTTGTCCAGTATGTGGTTCTGTGCATCATGAAAAGGTTAAACTCCACGAAATCGACTCAGAACAGTTTGCAAAAGTGAATAGTGAATTTGGCGATTTAGAAAACCAAATTCGCGATTTAGAAAAGAAGGAATTTGGTCTCACAGAAAGCCAGAATCGAATTCAGTCAGAGGTACAAGAGTTTGAGAATAAAATCACTGAAGTAAAGCTAGAAGCAGATAAATTAACCGAAGAAGAAATAGAGAGACGTTTAAAAGCTTTGCCAGAATATCAGCCAGCGAAAATTGCTTTGGAAATGGTTAGTCGTTCCATTGATGAGAAAGCAGAAAGTTTACAGCGTGACAAAGAGGAATACAATAAATGCCAACAACAGTTAGAGGAACTGCTTGAAAAGGTTTCATACCAGTCCTTTGCAATAGCAGCAGAAAAATTGTATAAGTGCGATGAAATGCTTGAGAAGATTAAGACGAACTTGGAAAGGGGAGGAAACATAACAGAACAGAAACGTAAGGATTATGAAGAATGTAAAAATAAACAGAACGATTTGAAAACGGAAATTGCTATTTGCCAGGAAAATATCCGGAATATAAATGAGCGTATTGAAAACTTAAAGATTAAATTCATAAACAGCGTTTCGCAATACGATTTCACTGAAATTGAGGATACTTGCTTAAGAGAAAGATTACAAGTTTGTCTAGAACGAGAAAAGCAAATGGAAGAACAGTATCGTGATACGGAAGAACGCAAAGAAGTGGAAAGAGAAAATTATCTTAAGCTTCAAGGTAAATATCTTGAACTGCATGCGGCATTTGAACTTTTAAAAAATCGTATCGAACAGGATACTAAAAAGGTGGAAGCAATGCTTCAAGAAGAGAAGTTTGATTCTATCCAGTCCTGTGTTAGTGCACGAATGACGGAATCCAGGCAGCAAGAAAAACAAGAGTCAATAGATCGCTATAGAACTGAATATGCTGAAAACAAGGGCATATTATGCAAAATAGAAGAGCAGCTTTCTGGAAGAAGCATTGCGCAAGATCAATGGTTAGCACTGGAAAGAAAAAGGCAAGAGGAAGAAAATGAGTTTGAGGAACTAAAACTTACACTAGGTAATCAAAAGCACTCTTACGATAGAATGTTAGCGGACTGGGAAAAGTTAAAAGACTTATTATTAAAAAGAAAAGAAATCGAGCATCAAGAGAGTTTAATGGCAGATTTGATACAACTGTTTCGAGGGAAGAAGTTTGTAGAGTATGTTGCATATTCGAAACTCAAGTACATTTCTAAAGCAGCAAGCCATCGGTTACATGAGATTTCTAATGGAACTTATGGTTTAGAGCTGGATTCTACTGGAAAGTTTATGGTATGTGACTACAAAAATGGTGGTGTGAAGCGAGATGCCTTTACCCTATCAGGTGGTGAGACATTTTTAGTATCCTTATCGTTGTCTTTAGCACTTTCCGAACAAGTGCAATTAAAGGGGACAGCTCCACTTGAACTGTTTTTCTTAGACGAAGGTTTTGGTACTCTGGATGATGAATTATTAGAAGTTGTTATGAGTTCGCTGGAACGCATACAGAATAAGCGTTTAACTGTGGGAATCATCAGTCATGTAGAGGCGGTAAAAAACAGAGTGCCAATTAAGCTGGTTGTGTCTCCAAGTGTTTCAGGATTAGGTGGAACGAAAGTCCGTATTGAAAAAAATTAAGTTCATATTCTTTCTGAAAATGGTTACCCTAATACAAAATAGTAGAAAGGTGACGGGTATGAAAGAAAAGTTTGAACAGGAAGATGTAACACTAAAAGAAGCGAAAACTTTAAATGGAAGACGAACGGACTTAGCATTAGAGGTTCGAGAGAGTTTTCCAGAGGATGATGTTGAAATTAAAGGTGTTGTTTTAACAAAAGAAGAAGTAGAAGATAAGGACATCATGGTAACAACACTGGAAATAAAAGATAAACATGGTGAAGAAGCAATGGGTAAGCCAATGGGAACGTATATTACCATTGAAGCACCCCATTTGAATGAAGATGATGAATCCTATCACCGGCCACTGTCTAATGAGATTGCAAAATATGTAAAGAAATTAGCTGGTGGTCTGGAAAATAAATCAGTACTGATTGTTGGATTAGGTAACAGGGAAGTGACACCAGATGCATTGGGACCACAGGTAGTAGATAATTTATTTGTTACAAGGCACTTGATTCGTGAGTTTGGAGAAGAATTTAAAGAAAAACACAAAATGGAGACAGTAAGTGCCATATCGCCAGGAGTTATGGGCCAGACAGGTATGGAAAGTGGCGAAATTCTTGCAGGTATTAT
>DBKX01000070.1 GCA_002297865.1 Lachnoclostridium sp. UBA739 | reverse complement strand
CTTTGCAGCAATCATGCACTGGTTTACACCAAGCTTTTCTGTCCAGCACCGGCTCTCCTGCGCTTTCTTATTGTTGATATATAGAATATTCATGGTTCCGTTTCCGATATCTGCAAGGAGATTGGTTCCCTTGAAATCTCCAAGGTGGTTTAGGATAGCCGGATATCCCTGCGGGTAAAGGCTGCATCCCACAAAGCGGAGATGATATTCTTTGCTGTTAAAACGGTAATGGACTTCTGAATTTTGGAGTAGATAGGAACGAAAATCTTCTCTCTGGTTTCTGATCCATGTCGGAGGAAGTCCAGCAGCCAGATGAACGTCTGCTTCACGGATGGAAAAGACATTCAATTCCCTTGCAACAGCCATCAGTGTCAGAAGATAATATTCTTCATCCATAGCTTTATCTGGGATAAATTCTTTGTGTCCCTCGCCAATCCGGTAGTAAATGCCGTTATATTCCAGAATATTTCCGGTGAAGATTGGCTCTGTTTCATAGGCTTTGATTCCGGTTGGCGTGACGGTGTTTGCTGTTTTCATATTGCCGTAGCCATGATCTACAGCAATGATTTTGGTGTTTCTGAGTTCTTGCATAAAAAATACCTCCGTTTTCGTATTAACTAATTCAGCAGGTTGTACCGATGTGGTACTGGTTTGCTGTGGGATAAGCATACGAAAATCGGAGGGAAAAGGCATTGAGGGAAAATTGAGATAAAATTGAGAAATTTGAAGTGGGCTGACAGTAAAAAATATATAATCAACCCATATATAAGTGATGGCACAAATTGCATAGAAAATTGGCATATATCGACATTCAAGAAAAACAAATAAAATCATATAATAAACTCAGTCAAAAAACAAAACTGTTACAAGGAGGCTTATCATGAATAAGAAAACAGCATTGATCACAGGGGCATCTTCCGGAATTGGACGTCTCACAGCTATTGAAATGAAGAAAAAGGGATATATTGTTTATGCTGGAGCAAGACGGCTGGAACGTACGAAAGATTTGGAAGAAATGGGAATCTATACGGTTTATCTGGATGTAACCGACGATAATTCCATGACAAAATGTGTAAATGAAATCCTGAAAAAAGAAGGATCAGTAGATATTCTTGTTAATAATGCCGGATATGGTTCATACGGAACAATCGAAGAAGTTCCTATAGAGGAGGGACGCAGACAGATGGAGGTCAATTTGTTTGGAATGGCAAGAATGATACAGCTTGTACTTCCAAAGATGCGTCACAACTATTATGGAAAAATCGTTAATATCTCATCTATGGGTGGAAAAATCTGGACACCTCTTGGCGGATGGTATCACGCAAGTAAATTTGCAGTAGAAGGATTTTCCGACTGTCTGCGTCTGGAGACAGAACAATTTGGAATTGATGTTGTACTGATTGAGCCAGGTGGAGTAAAATCAGAGTGGGCAGATATTTCTGCAAGCCACATTGAAAAATATTCAGGAAATGGACCATATAAAGAACTGGCAAATGGCTATGTAAATCTGATGCGTAAAAATTACGCCAGGAATAATCTTTCACAGCCAGAAGAAATCGCAAATCTGGTCATCAAAGCAGTGACTTCACGAAAACCTAAAACCAGATATCTGTATGGATTTATGGCAAAACCGATGGTTGTTATGAAAAATCTGCTCGGTGACCGGAACTATGACCATTTGCTGGTTCGTATGGGTAAATAAACAGAAAGACAGGTAAGAATATGAAACGATTTCCATTGGATAAAAATTATGCAACTCTTTTATCAGGACAACATATTTCTGTTTCAGAAGTCATGCGGAGAGCAAAACTCCCGGAGGATCTTTTTTCCAGAAAAGATGCTGGTCTGACAACAGAGGAATATCTTCGCTTTATGGAAAGTATCGGAGAGTCTGTAAAAGGGACAGATCTCCCCATCCGACTTGCAACTGTAGAACAGATAGAGATTATCAATCCACCGATATTTGCGGCATATTGCAGTCAGGATGCTGCACACTGTATGAAAAGACTGGCGAGATATAAGGCACTGGCAGGAGCAGTTGCTTTTCAGGTAATGGAAAGAAATGAAAGCATTGGTGTGGTAATGACTACATCGGAAACTGGAGACGAATTACCACGGATTATTGTGGGAATTGAAATGGTTCTTATGTTGAATCTAATCCGAAAAGCAACAAAAAAGCAGATTGTTCCAGTGAAAGTAACGGTCCGACATCCGTTCGTTGAACCAATCTATGAGGAATTTATGGGATGTAAGGCAGAGGCAGGAAACGAAGATGGTATTTTCTTTTCGAATATTGATGCAGAAATTCCATTTATTACAAGGAATGATACCATGTGGGAATTCTTTGAGCCGGAATTGCGAAAACGTCTCAGCGAAATGGAAGTAGATGATTCTTTTTCAGCACGTGTCAGAAGTACACTGGTGGAACTGATTCCGGGAGGGCAATGTACGATTGAAGATGTAGCTGAAAAACTGGGAATGAGTAAACGCACACTACAGAGAAAGCTTTCAGAGGAGAGTACCACATTTCAGAAACAGTTAAACCATACCAGGGAGCTGATGGCAAAAAATTATCTGCAGAATACAGAACTTCCATCAGAGGATATTGCATTTCTGCTTGGATATCAGGATGTCAGTTCCTTTTTCCGGGCTTTTTCCCTGTGGACAGGACAGGGAGTTGCAGAGTATAAAATTTCAATGAAAGACAGGAGCAGTGGGACAATATGAAAACACTTGTGATTTATTATTCTTATAGTGGAAATACGAAAGTGGTTGCAGATGCAATAGCGAAGACTCTTCATGCAGATATCGAAGAGTTACAGCCGGTAAAATCGCTAAATGCAAGCGGAGCAGGATATGTTGCATGGGGGCTTCGTCAGCTGGTCAGTGTCAGTAAACCAGCATTAAAGTCATTAATTCATAATCCGCAGGAGTATGATCTGATTGTGATTGGAACACCGGTGTGGTCATACACATATACGCCTCCTGTACGGACATTTTTTGAGACGACGAACTTGAAAGGGAAAAAGATTGCATTGTTCTGCAGCCACGGAGGTGACCCGAGAAAGACACTGGATAAAATGGCTGGCTGCCTTTCTGGAAATGATATCATCGGAAAGATTGATTTCTGTGATCCACTGAAAACAGGGGTAGCGCAAAATAGAAAGAAAGCAGCAAACTGGGCAAATTCTTTGAAGAAATAAAAAATCGGTAACGAAAGATGGAGACTGTTGAGATACTGTATATGGCAGTCTCCTTTTTTTGCTTTTATATTTTTCTGATGGCACAAATTGCATAAAAAATTGGCGCATACTGACATTCAAATGAAATAAGTGAAATTATATAATAGCTTCATCAAATGAAAGATAAATAAAAAGTATCTCATAAAGAGACATTAGTTTTACACAAAAAAGAATGCAACAGGAGGAAAATAAAATGGCAAATATGGCACTTATTACAGGAAGTTATGGTGGACTGGGAACCTGCTTTACCAATATTCATGCGAAAAAGGGCGGGGATCTGGTTCTGGTAGGCAGGAGTCAGGCAAAGCTGGATGCACAGGCAAAGGAAATGGTAGAGAAATATCATGTGAAAGCACATACGATTGCAGTGGATCTGTCAAAATCGGAAGAAGCAGCACAGATGATATACGATACCTGTAAAAAGAATGGATGGCAGATTGATATTTTGATTAACAATGCTGGTTTTGGTGGGCAGGGAGATTTTACAAGAGAGCGTTCTATGGAACAGGATCTCTCTATGATTGCAGTGAATATTGAGACACCAACAAGAATTCTAAAACTGTTTCTCCCGGATATGGTGAAAAAAGGCAGCGGAAAAGTTTTAAATGTAAGTTCTACAGCAGCGGTTATGCCGGGACCATTACAGGCAGTTTATTATGCAACAAAAGCCTATGTAACAAGCTGGTCGAATTCCCTCTGGAGAGAATTAAAGGGAACGGGCGTTACTGTGACCACTCTGATGCCTGGAGCAATGGATACAGGTTTTGCAAAAACAGGAGGACTGACTGATACAAAGGCATTTGCACATACTGTAAAACCGGATAAAGTTGCAGAAGATGGTTACAATGGCATGATGAAAGGGGAACTGAATGTAGTCAGTGGACTTCCGGTATATCAGAAACCGTTTGTATCCATGACAGCAATGTTCCCAAAAAAGATGATGCTGGATTATGTTTACGGTCTCCAGATCTCAGATGGAGCTAAAAAATAAATAAAATATCAATGAAAGGTAAAGGTGAAAATCATGGGAAATTTAACAGGTAAAGTCGTAGTAGTTACAGGAGCATCAAGCGGAATCGGACAGGCAGTAGCAAAAATGGCGGCAGAACATGGCGCAAAACTGGTTCTTGCAGCAAGACGTGAGGAACGTCTGAGCGAACTGGCAGAAACCATTAAAGCAGCCGGAGGCGAAGCTGTTTATAAAGTAACAGATGTCAGCAAGAAAGAGCAGGTTATGGAACTGACAGATTTTGCAATCAGCAGTTTTGGACAGATTGATGTACTGGTAAATAATGCAGGAATCATGCCTTCGGGCTTTCTGGATATAGAAAAATCGGATGAGTGGGATGCTCTGATCGATATCAACATTAAAGGCGTTTTGTATAATATTGGAGCTGTTCTTCCTCACATGAGAGCAAGAAAGACAGGTCATATCATCAATGTATCTTCTGTTGCAGCATATGAAACTGCCAGCCCATATGCTATCGTGTACAGTATGGCGAAACACGCAGTAAAGAATATCAGCGAAGGACTTCGCCAGCAGGAGGCAATTCTTCAGACCGGTATTCGTGTAACGGATGTAGGACCGGGAACGATTGATACAGATCTGAAATATACGATTACAGATCCGCAGATGAGAGCAGCTGCTATGCAACAGTATTCTGATCCGGAAAAAATGCTCCAGCCGGAAGAGATGGCATTGGCTATTATTACTGCAATGGAAATGCCAGAAAAGATCGCATTTAATACAATGGTGGTAAGACCGGTAAATTCATAAAAAACATTAGGTAAAAACAGGCGTGAGTAATATTTCTTTCAATAAGAGAAGTGAACTCACGCCTGTTCTTGTAAAAAGCCTATTTATTATGTTTTAATATATTTTGGGCCAGAGCAATTCCAGCTTGAGGATACAATTCTTGAATTTCCTGATATTTTGCTTCAATCATTTCCGGCTCGTCAGACCAGATGTTTTCGTATATTTTTAATGCTTTTTTGAAATGTGTTTTAGCCAGTGGAAGATCGGCAGTCATCAGGTAGATGGTTCCGAGAGTCTCCTGTACTCTAGCATAATCCAGACAGCTGTCAGAATTGAATTCTTTGATGAGTTTTGATAATTTTTGTAATTCTGCTATTCATCTTTCCGGTTCTTGCTGTTCCGTCAGTAATATGGCATAATTGGCAATCTTGGGGATACTATCATTAATATGAAGCAGATTATACTGATCGAGCAGGGAGAAACTTTTTGCCATGTGCTCCATTGCAAGACTTGGATAACCGTTCATGCGGTAAAGTCCTCCAAGATTGGCATGAAGGTTGGAAACAAGACGAGCATTATTCGCAGTAACTTCTTTAACTATGGAAAGAGCATCTTTTTCCAGCTTAATTGCTTTTTCAGGTTTGGTTTCAAGCGTAGCCTGAAAATCCAGTAATAATGCCCGATCGGAATCAGTGCCAATATCTTTATTCTTCAAAAGACTTTTCAATTTCTGAATGATTTCTTTCATACCTTTCTGGTAATTATAGTTATCCATATATGGAAAAACATTTTCCAGAAAAAGCAGATATTTTGGCAAATCATCTTTTTTAATTAATTCTACGATATTTTCTATTGTCTGGAACAGTTTCTTATAATAGTCAACTTCAATTCCATGTATTAAACATGTTTGCTGTAAAGAATCCAGCAGTATATGACAACTGGTTACAGATGGTTTTGTATCTGAAAGGGCAATTTCCTGGGTCATCGGATGCAGAGAAATAGTGTGGCGTGTATTAGTCTGTATAAAGCCGGTTTCTATGAGGTCATTGATTTCATTCAAATTTGATAGATGCATCCATTTTGCAAAAATTCTTGCCGACAGACCAGAGGATGGAAGAAAACACATATTCGACATCAGATTTTGCTGAAATTCCGGAAGTGTATAGAGGGAAAACAGCGTGTGAATATGACGATAATAGGTTGCTTTGCTACTCTGTCCGTCTTTAATAATCCGAATGTCATCTTCACTTTCTAATGCTGCTTTTTCTTCCTGTAATTTTCTTAATAATTGAATTGGAGACAGAATTCCATTGTTCAGAAGTTTGGCAGCCAGTTCAACCGCAAATGTATGTCGGTGTACGACATCAATGATTTTCTCCACAACAGATTTACATTCAGATGCTTCTGGATAAAAAGCAGAAACCAGTTCAAATAGTGCTGAAGAATTCGATATCTCAGTTAATGGAAACAGGGCATAATCAGTAAGATTGCTTCTGGTTGTAAATAAAATTCGGCAATGATATTTCATGACAACAGAAAGAAAACTGTCCTGTGTGGCAGTCACATTAAAATTGTCAATGTTGAGCAGAGTATCTTCTTTCAGGGAGCGAAGGTAGCGGTTGTGATTCTGAAAACGCTTTTCTTCGCTGATACCTGGTATATCATCTGTAAAGTCCATATCTGTAACAG
>DBKX01000066.1 GCA_002297865.1 Lachnoclostridium sp. UBA739 | reverse complement strand
TTTACCCAATGAACATGAAGGCACGTTACATCTCCTATGGAAAGAAGAAAATGAAAATGCCGTTTGTAGTATCGGACAATGGATACGGACTTGCAATTGCGGCAAAAAGTACGGTTATGTGCTGTAACATTCCGATGTATGGAACTTATATTTCAACAGTGGATATGCCACAGATTGATTATTATTTTATGTATGGAGGAAGTGCAGCAGCATCCATAGAATTGTGCAGACTATTAACGAAATAAAGAAAATGGAGCATCACATAATAGGATGACTCCATTTTCTATTTATTAAAATTATTTCACAATCATGTTAGTAGGAGCACTCTTATCTGTTCCACTTGCAATGAAGCTGATTGTTACTGATTGTCCATCTGCAAGATTAGCATCCCAAGATGGATTCTTAACAGTTACTTTAGTACCGGTCTGTCCAACGAATAGAGCATTCCATAAGCTTGTAATCTGACAGTTGTAGTCACATGTTAATGTCCAGCCATTTAATGTTTTTCCAGAATTATTTGTAACAACGATTTCACCCTGGAAAGAGGAACCCCAGTCACTTACAACCTTGTATTTACATGTTACGCCTGAAACAGGAGCAACGCTTGGTTCAGCACTAGGAGCTACGGATGGAGCAACACTTGGAGCAACACTTGGAGCAACGCTAGGTTTCACACTAGGAGCTACAGAAGGTGCTACATTGTCTAAACCTAAAACACCGAATGCAGCAGATACAAAGTTATAGTAACCAGCAGCAATTGCTGTGTTGTCATGGTCAGCACCAGGAACTTCAACCCATACATGTGGCTGATTGTTTCTAGTTAAAATGTCATGATAGCTCTTAGGGAATGTACCAACTACGGAGTCGTTTGTTCCACAACTGATTAATGTTACATAAGGTACATATCTTTCATCTTTAATACGGAATTCGCTTTCCTGGAATAAACCTTTGTGGAATCCTGAGAAGTCGTTACCAGGTGTTACACCAGGTGCTGGAGAGAATGCACCAACATAACCGAATAAATCAGGTCTTGAATATCCGATGTAAAGAGCGTTACGTCCACCCATGGAGAAACCACAGATTGCAGTATTTTCTCTACCAGTTGCTACAGAGTAGTTCTTTTCAATGTATGGCATTAAGTCTTTAGTCAAATCATTGATAAAGTTATCGTATCCGTCAAAGTATGCTTGATTAAAGCCTGCTTCTACAGCAGTACCAGGAGCTGGAGCATATTCATTAGGAAGAACGATAATCATTTCTTTTGCTTTACCTTCAGCTGCTAAGTTTGTAGGAATTTCAACTGCATTTCCTAACATAGAATCTTCATTTCCCATGATACCATGTAATAAGTACATTACAGGATATTTTTTAGAAGAATCATAGTTTGCTGGTAAGAATACGTTGCAAGAACGATTAGAACCAGTTGTTGTTGAATAGTAAGTCTTCTTTGTTGCAGAACCGTACTTGATTCCTGCTTTTTTCTGATCATAACCAGCTGGGCATTTGTTTACAAGTTTCATTTTAGCCATGTAAGCTTTCGCTGTTTCAGTAGCGTTACCTGTCTGAGTTGTTCCTTGGCTTGGCTGTACTGGAGCAACGGAAGGAGTTGTAGGAGCTTTTGAAGGTGTAACAGCTTGAGAAGGAGTTACAGCAGAACCGCCAACCTTTTCAAAGATCCATTGTTGATTGGTATTCGTAGTAGCAGACCATTGCTGGATGTTCGTTCCGTCTTCTTTGCCATAGTTGCTGCCATCTAAGTTTTTCGTACCGTTACTTGCTTTGGTAGCAATTGTATAAATACCGTCTGTTGCAGTTTCTTTAATGATGAATTTCTGAGCATCGCCGTCCCAGGAAGTATAAATCTGAACGTTTGCACCATCTTCATCAGATGCATTGGCAACATCTAAGCTGTAGTTTCCTAAAGCACTTTTTAATGTTACTGTGCCATCAGCATTGTTTTTAACTTCCCATTTCTGTCCTGCAACACCTGTACCAGTACCAAGTTCTACGTTCTGAGCATTAGCACCTGTGTTATCAGCTACTTGTAAATATTTCTGAGCATTTACGTTCTTGATGTAGTAGGTTCCATCTGTAATTTTACCTGTAGAAGGAGCTACTTGAGTTGGAACAGTAGAAGGAGATTCAGATTCCTGTGGATTAGAGGATGGAGTAGTATCTCCAATTCCATATCCTGCTTCAAAATATGCTTCAAGAGTTGAATTATAGGATTGTTTCTTTACCCCTAAGCTAGAGAATAATAATGGATTTTCGCCGTTTCTCCAAGAAGCACCATCATGAAGTCCCCACCATGTAAATCCTGTGAGGTTAGCGCCTGCTTTTTTTGCACTTAAAATGGCAGCCATGATTTGTTTAATGTAATTTGCCTGGTCAGCATCATTGTTTCCTTTTGCATCGAATTCTGTAATCTGTACTTCGTAGTCCTGTTTAATGAATTTGTCTAATGCTGCTTTATAGTAAGATGGACTAGGAAAATTAGAGCTTAAATGAGACTGCATACCAACACCAGAGCAGATTTTCTTTTCTCTGTTGATGAAGTTAATCATAGTAATGATTTTATCGCAGTCCATGTATGTATTGTAATCGTTGTAGAATAAGGATACAGAGTCCTGTTTGTTAAAGTGTTCCAGTGCTTGGTATGCATACTGGAATGCTAATTTTACGAAATCAGGATTTGTATTGACTGCACCATAGATTGACTGCCATCCAGAGTTCTGTGCATGGATGTATTCATTTACAACATCCCAGCAGTAAACTACACTGGCATATTTGCTGTTATATACATGGTACATAACGGACTTGATATAGAATTCCATTCTGGCATTCATCTGAGATTTGCTTACATAACCACCGTTTGATGAATAACCGCTTCTGAAATACCAGTCAGGTGTCTGGCTGTGCCATACTAAGGTATGGTAACGAATCTGTAAACCATTGTCATATGCATTTTTCATCATGCTGTCTACTGTACTGAAGTTTAATGTAGGAACAGTAGCTTCGTTGTAATTACTTGGAATATAGTAGCCTTGGTTTTTAGCTTGAGCAACTGAGATAGTATTGTTTTTCAATACTGCGTCAGGCTTCATTTCATTTTCCATAGTAATACTGTTGTATTGACCTTTGATGAAGTTTCTTGTGTTAGCATCGTTCCATTGATAAGGTGTAACACAAGTTCCAGAATGTCTAAATAGACTTCCGTAAGTGTTTAATAAGTTAGCATTTGATGGTACACTGGCAGCTTTCGCTGTTTGTGCAGGTGCAACAGTTATCAAGCTTAGCACTAGGGCTAAGGATAAGAATGCACTTAGAAAATTTTTCATATAAGTACCCCCTATAAAAATAATTGTTTACGTGTTATGTGTGGTTTATTAGTATGTCCTCCTCTCTAAAGACATTTGTGACATATACACAAGAGAAAGAATATGTTTATGTCATTCTTATTATATAATAGATAGAAGCAAATGAAAATTACACGTTATGTTTACAAATTCGACATGATAGACAAATAGTAAACAAATTAGAAAATAAATAGTGAAAAATGTTTTTAAGAGATTTTTAAAGATGGTATTGCTAAAAGAATAGTATAAAATTTATGCATATCAACTAAAAAAGTTCCGAATAATTTTGGAATACTATCATGTTTAGTCTGTTAGTAAAATACAGTTTGTATAATATTTAGACTGTAAATAGGATAGACTTTGTGGAATGTAGTATAATGAAAACAACAAGGCAGGAAGTATGATATGTCAAGGTAAAATTGTCAGGAAGAATATACAAGTCGAATACATAAAGTTCAAGATTACATAGAACAACATTTAGATAGCGTTCCAACGATAGAAGAATTATTTCGTAAGCAGGAGTTCAGATGGGTCTTATGGAAATTAGGAAAATGAATGATCATATTTGTTTGTTAAATCACAGTAATGAGACAACAGAATATCTTGTAATAGGCAGTAAAAAAGCAGTTTTAAATTTAAAAATGAAGCTATTTATGTTATAATAGAAAATGTATGGTTTGTGAAAATTGTAAGGAATGGAGTAGAAATATGTTAAAACGAAAGCACATGATAGTAACAGTAGGGTTAAGTCTTATGTTGGGTTTAAGTGCCTGTTCAAATAATGCAGGTACAAAGAATGACACCAATACCAATGCAGAAACGAAAGTAACAGAAGATAGCCAGTCTATCGATGAGGCAGAAGAAACACTATCTCCTTATTATGGGTTCGAAGATAAGGATGATAACAATTTAGCTGCCATGTTTTTCATTGGCAGCGGGAATCAGGAAATGAATGATAAGATGCCAGCTTTCCTCGAAAAATATAGCTTAACAAAAGATTTGTTCGAGATGGTGGCAGAGAAGGATAACTGTGAATGGTATGTTATTATTCCAAAATACATAGGAACCAAAATAGAAGTAGAGCGTGTAAAGCTGAATGATGATGGCAATATGGAAGTGACAGAAAAAATTACAGAAACAGAAAAACCAGTTTTGCTGTGCTGTAACGAAAGTGATATTGTTCCATCTGCTAAAGTGACTATCACATATAAAGATGAGAAAATTGAATTTAATCCATGTCTCAGTCTGGAAAATGGAAAGCTGGCAAAGGTAGAACGGGTTTATACAGAATAAAAAGTGAAATTGGTGATTATGTCGTGGAACATGAGGATGCTAAAGTCAATAGAAGCTATGGCAAATTTGGAACAGATTATCAGCATCAAGGACGTATAACAAAAGAATGACTTGCAGAGCATGTAAATGCAGAGGCAGAATTGTTAAAATAATTGTACAAAAACTCTGAGGTAATCTCGGAGTTTTTGTGTTATAATAGCGTCTGATTGTTTGCATGTATCGAAAAATCAACTTTTGGTATAGATAAATAGAGAAAGTACAACAATACGAAGGGACAGAATGGAAGGAGAAAAATTGGTGATAACAATTGGAGCTATGATCGGTGCTGGAAAATCAAGTCTTGCCAAATTACTGGGGGAACATTTAGGAAGTGAGGTGTTTTATGAAAGTGTTGAGGATAATCCGATCCTGCCTTTATTCTATACAGCATCAGATGAGGAAATCGCAACGAAACGATATCCATTTTTACTACAGCTGTATTTTTTAAATACAAGATTTCGTTCGATTAAGAAAGCACTTGTACACGAGAATAATGTACTAGACAGAAGTATTTATGAGGACTGGTATTTTGCAAAGGTAAACAAAGAACTTGGAAGAATCAGTGATTTAGAATTTGAATTATACGAAAGCTTACTGGAAAACATGCTTGAGGAACTAGAAGAGTTACCGAAAAAATCACCAGATTTGATGGTTTATTTAACTGGAAGTTTTGAAACAATTTTAAGCCGGATACAGGCAAGAGGCCGTGGTTATGAATTAGATGAAAGCCTAGTGGAATATTACCATATACTTTGGTCAGGATACGATGAATGGATTGATAGGAAATACCATGCTTCAGAAATTATAAAAATTGACATAGATAAGTATGATTATGTTAATGATATAGAAGACCAAAAGGAAGTTTTGTCTATGATTACAAAAAAATTAGAAGAAATTCGAAAAAAGAAGCTGATTTGATTTAAATCATATTTAAAAATTCTTTGATAATCCGCGGATGGAGCTAAAGGTATTAGAAATAGTGGAGGCCGAAGGATGCCAAGAAGGAAGAGCATAGTGAAAAGGCATCCTATCAGCCAGGGGGAGAAGTTGTTTTGAATGGTGTATTAGAAGTGACTCAGGATATTAAGCCAATTCAGGCGATTACTGGCGAGAAGAGACTGGCTGAATAAATATAGTATATCATCTATGTAATTACCCTAAAGTATTTCCCATCATATAGTCTGAAAATTGTGGTGTTCCCATTCCAAAACCGCCAGCCATATTTAGAATGTTACCTGTGATATAAGAAGATTCATCCGATACAAGATACAAGATAGTATCGGCTATTTCTTCTGGTTGTGCAATTCTTCCTAGAGGAACATGTTTCAGATAGTCCAGAGAAAATTCTTTCGTCATGTACTGCATAACAGCAGGAGTGGCAGTCATTCCTGGCATAATAGCATTACATCTGATATTTTGTCTAGCATATTCATAGGCAATGTTTTGGGTCAAACTGTTAATAGCCGCCTTTGAAACCATATAGCCTAGTCGTGATAAATCAGGTAAGATAGAACCGATACTTGATACATTTACGATGTTTCCGCCACCTTGTTGTATCATGTGCGGAAGAGCTGCTTTACAAGTTAAGTAAACACTTTGAATGTTTGTATTTACCGTATTAAAAAATGTGTCCGTATCGCCATTAATCAAATCAAGGTCTTTTCGTGGGTTGGTAGTACCAAAGTTATTCACTAGAATGTCTATTCTGCCTTCCTGCTTTACCACTTCTTCAATCATAGACTGATGTGTTGTAGAGTCAAAAGCATCAAAATGT
>DBKX01000179.1:7184-9300 GCA_002297865.1 Lachnoclostridium sp. UBA739 | reverse complement strand
AATTTCTACAAAAGGACTAAACGGGAACTTTGAATTTCATTCAACCGTTCTCGTTTTTGTCTTTTATTCATCTATAAAACCTCCTGTGCGAAAAATTTGTTACTTACATTTTATCGCACAGAAGGTTATTCTGCATAAAATTTGGCTATTTTATTTCGAAAAGTTTTTATTCCTCACCGCTGAGTACTATTCCTTTATTCTTGCAATATTCGCAAATTTCACCATCAATTCAGGGATTAGACAGCTTAACTATCAAAGCCGAAGATATATCAATATTTTTAGTTATGCAAATAATTATTAACAACACATTTCATATTACTTACATTTTAATCTTTCTCACATTACTGTAACCGCTGTGATAGGAAATACCTTTTACTGTTTTATAAGTCCTAATTCTTACATAATAGTTTTTTCCTTTTTTCAAATTCGGTATGGTAATACTGGATACTTTATTACTCTTAACTGTTACAACTTTCTTACCAGCAAATTTTGCATTGGTAGCATATTCAATCTTGTAACCAGTTACTTTCTTTGTCTTAGGCCAGCTTACAACCATAGAATATTTCTTATTGCTGTATTTTTTCGTTAAGGAACAGCCAATCTTCTTAGGAATTACTTTTACGGCAACTGTCTTAGTTGCTGCCTTATAAGTTCTGGTTTGAGCTGCTGTAATTTTAATGTAGGCTTTTCCGACACCTTTTATCATTACTCTTCCGTTACTTGTTACTGTTACTACAGATGAATCACTCGTCTTATAAGAAAGAGCCCCTTTTGCCTTTGCTCTCAATGAGAACGACTTACTGCCAACTTCTTTGGTATAGTATGTCTCAGGAACTGTAATCGTCTGTTTCTTTAACACTGGATTTTGGGATGGTGCTGGAGCTGGTGAAACAACTGGTTCTTTTGATGGTTCTACCACTGGTGCACTGCTTGTTGGTACTGGTACATCTGGTGTTTCCGAATCTTCTACAGTAAAGGTCGCATCATATGCAGGTTTTAATCCATCTAAATCAACATCCAATGCCTTTACATCTGAAGTCAAGATCACTCCACGATATGCAGGAACTGTAATGGATACTGCTCCATCTTCCACTGTATATGTTTCGCCACTAATTAAATCTGTTAATATAACACCATCTGCTTTTAATGCTTCTGGCAGTACATAAGATAATTTCTTTACATTACTGCTATTGTTTGTAACAACTGCTAACGTATTCTCTGCGTCATTTCTAACATAAGACATTAATGCTTCATCATCTAAAGAGACTGGTGTGAGCTCTCCTGTTCGAAGTGCAGAATATTTACTACGAATATTTGCTAGCGTTGCATACCATTCTACTAATTCTTTGTTCCCTTTGCCCCAAGTCATAGCACGACGGTTATCTGGGTCATCTGCACCTACCATGCCAAGTTCATCTCCATAATAAATAGTAGGAGCACCTGGATAAGTCATCTGAATTAACGCCACTAAATACTGACGCTGTTTTGCTTGTAGTGATGTTTTTTCATAAGTTGGGAACGCACTATCAATATCAGTCTGTTGCCTATCATCATTAATGCCATCTAAGAAAGATAATAAACGGGTTGTATCATGAGAACCAACTAAGTTCATCATTGCATAAAAAGCTTCTTTTGGATATCTTTCTCGAATCTTCTCTAATGTCCTTACGGAATCCTTAGCACTTCCGCCTTTTGCGTAATCAAGTACTGCATTACGGAATACATAGTTCATAACAGAATCATACATATCACCTAAGATATACTCAGTTGCATCATCCCAGATTTCTCCGATAATAACAGCATCGGAATCTAATCCTTTTACAGATTTACGGAAATGCTGCCATGTTTCGTCTGATACTTCATTGGCAACGTCAAGACGCCATCCGTTAGAACCCTCTGATAACCAGTACTGTGTTACACAGCCAGAACCATCGATGATTTCTTTTGCCCAATTACCAGTCTGATACTCTGAACCATTGGTGGACATGATAACTGGCATGCTGTCATATCCCCACCAGCCTTCATAAGTATATACAGATTTACCTGTTCTGTCACCAATCGTATCTTTCACTTCAACGCCCTTGTCATCTGTCATAAACTTATTTTCAATCTTAAA
>DBKX01000179.1:0-7167 GCA_002297865.1 Lachnoclostridium sp. UBA739 | reverse complement strand
TTACACCTTTTGATTTGAAATATGCCTTCGCATCTGCAATAGCCTGTTCCTGTGTAACGCCTTTCTCACTCATACAATCATAAACATAAGCCCAGTATGGATAAGCTCCTACTTTGCCATCTTGACCTACAAATTTATAGTAACGGTCAAAGTAAATAGAATCATCGGATACATGGTTAAATACACCGTCTAGCACGATGTGCATGCCATTATTCTCTGCTGCTTTTACAAGTTCGCTAAAATCTCCTAAATCACCAAGGATAGGGTCAATCTTTCTGTAATCTGTTGCATCATATCTATGACTGGAGATAGATGAAAATACAGGATTTAAGTAAATTACATTTACTCCAAGTGCTTTTAAATAATCAATTCGGTCAACGATACCTTTTAAGTCACCACCATAGATTTCGTTGTTCCAGTTTCCATCACCTTTGCAAGCATTTTCAGGATATTCATCTGGATGTAACTCTTCTTGAGATGGATTTTCTGGGTATGAATACCATTTTGTAATATATTCATAATCTGTCGCACCACGAGATGTTGTCTGTGCCTGATCATTAGATTTATCTCCATTAAAGAAACGGTCAGGGAAAATCTGATAAATAACTGAATTTTTCATCCAGTCAGGTGTTTTGTAACCTGATTTATATACAACTAAGTCATATGCTTTTAACTCTGATAAATTCGTTAAGTGTCCTGTGCCATAATAGCCATCATCGTCACAGTAAATCTGAACATAGGAACCATAATATAATGCAAAGAAATATGTGTACTGTCCATATTTGTCAAATGTTACATCAGCAGACCATTTCTTATTAGAGCCATTTTCTGCTGCTTTCATATCGATGCTCTTTAAATCCTGTCCTTTTACAATTAAAAGGGCTTTGGTTACATCGGAACCAGTATCAATTGAAAATGTAACGTTCTTTCCTTCTTCTACTGCTCCAAAAATGCTCTTATATGCAGTATCTTTGGAATCGAATTTTACAGCTTCTTTGTTGGTTTCTACCATGGTAGAATCGTTGTAATAAATTCCTGTAGATGGATCGAAATAAAATGTTACTTCTTTGTCTTCTTTTAAATTGATTGTATCGATTGGTAAATTGCTACCCTCATAACCTAGTACTAAATCGCTGTAAGTTCCAGCTTTCATAGCAACACTCGCTTTATAGATACCAGTAAGTCCTGGATCTTCTAATGTAACATCAATGCCATCTCCTGTTACTTTAGCAGATGCAAACTTATATGTTAAACTTGTAACCGCACGATGTGTCGTTAAGTCTGTATAATAAATCGTTACATCCTGTTTTTCTGGCACTGCTACTGCGTAGTTAGCACCGCTTGGAATACCATCTACACCGTAATTCTCTGCCCAAGAACCTGTCGCAATCTTAAACTCATAATTGGCTGCTGGCACATCCTTAAATGTATAAGAGTATAAACCATCTCCCAGATAAGTCATAACATTGGAAGTTTCAACCCAGCTCTTTCCAGGAAATGTTCCAGGAACTGTAATTAATCTTCCTGTGAATTTTTCTCTTGTATAGCTTGAATAAAGTGCTCCTTCAATTTCAACAACTTTAGCAATATCATCTAATGTCATCTTATCATTGATTACATAATAAAATACGTAATCTAATGCATCGTCTCCAAAATAGATTGCATCCGATACAAAGGTTCCATCAAAATTTCCTTTGCTGTTTTTTCCTTCTTTCATGGTTACAGTGGTTTTCTTTGCAATATCTGCTTTTGGTGCATATACTAACTGTACCTTATCCCCCTTATTTGCTAAGGTTGTAATAAAGGTAGTAGTACCATTGGCATTATTCTGCACCTTAGAAACTGCTTTTTCAGCCTGCATACCAAGTCTAGCTGCAATAATATCACCAGAAGTCACAGAATCGTAAAGACTTTCGTCTTTTGCATCATATAAGAAGATAACCTGCTGCTTCGCTTCGGCAGCTTCAAATGACTTATTATCACCACCATTTGCTTCATACCAGTATTGATAGTTAATTGCTGCTTTGTACTGATAGGTTCCTTTTGTAAGGGTTGCCTGATATATATATAAGGAATCTGTAAGCTTAGTAAATTCAAATCCTGTTGCTTTCGTATCCCATTCCGAAACACCACAACGAACCGTTCCAATTACAGATACTGTATAATCAAATGCATTCAAATTAATATCTGCCGTTGGGTCGTTCTGTGTAACTTTGTAAGAACCGCTTCTTACGGAATCATAAACAGTTCCTTTTAAGATATCTGCAAAAACAGTAAGTTCTTCAGTTCCTTTTGGAATGGTAAGTTCAATGTTACCTGAACCATTTCCAAAACTAACATCCCATCCATCATCTAAAGCTACTTTGTACCCGCCATCGCCCAGTTGCAAATCTTCTTCTAATGCTTTAAACTTAAATGTTCTAGAAAAAATTCCTCCGCCAAGATAAGTTAGTTCTGCATTGGCATCTGCTGGATTCCAACTTGCTACTTTGTATGAATTATTACTTTCATCTACAAAATCTAGCCCAGTAAAATTACCAACAAGTGCAGCTGTATGAAACTCCTCTTTGTTGTTAACAGAATCTTGTACCTCACCATTGATTACTCTCACATAGACTGTTTGAGCTGTATCCAATGTAACGCTCTTTTTTGTTTTGTATGTAGCACCATTTTTCATAACCTGAATCGTATGTGCTCCTGCATCCATCTCAAATTTTGTTTCATACACCCCGTTTGAGTACAATTTTAAATCTGCTTCATCTGCACCATCAACTTTGACCTGCATCTTATCACTTATTTTCAGATCTGCGCTGCTCTCTGTTTCTTCTGCCTGCACTGTTATGTTCTTTTGAAACAGACGCTCTGGCATTGCTACAGAAGTACTAATCATGGACACAATTAAGACTGCGCTGCCTAACTTGTGAAATACCTTTCTCATTTCCTTCATCCTTTCCTGTAACATAAGTTACATAAAACATTTCCCCAGAAACTCAAATTCTTTTTTTGGCATACACCATAAATTAATTATAGAAAACAATTTCTTATGAAAAAATATCAATTATTTTGGATTTGTGTTGAGATTTTGATTTGGGTAAATGCGAAAAGAAACCGGAACATCCAGCTTCGAATCTCTTTATACAATCGTTCTTATCCATTCCTTTTAGGAGCTTTTAACACATTCCTTTTTCCCCTTACTCTTACTACTTAAAAATATGGAGTGGATGCTATCGCACTCCACTCCACAACAACAATGTATTAAACTAAGAAACTTTTTTAATTTTCAAACAAATACCAGTATCCCTCCATCAAAAACTCCGTCAGTTCACATGCGGTTATCTTACCATCATCACGAAATGCAATTCCAAGGTCCTCCATCTTTTTTACTTCTTCCATCACTCCATGAAAATCAAATACATTAAAGAAAACAGTACGTTCTGAATCGAACCCTTCTCCCTCAAACCGTTCCAGATAAGGTTCTAGTATCTGAATACAGTGAATCACCTTGCGATTATCTTCGGTATCCTTACAATACCTTGCCAGATATCGAAAACATTGATATAAAAAACAAAAATACTCATACTTATGAAAGACTCCGTCCTTTGAAACTCCTTTCATCTTAGGAAAATCCATATAGGTCTCTTCCACAAGCTTAGGATAATACTCCTCCCGCCATACTTTCATATCCCTTACTTCAAGCTCAAATTTCGTCTTTTTTTCCGCCTTTTTTACCTTATCATAATATCGAACCAACATATTTTTGCACGAAATGACACATCCGCGAATATTCTCTTCCATAACTGCATATCCACGATACTCAGAAAGATTAATCATATGGACAAACAAACACCTTAAATTCTGATTCAATTGTTTATTCTCTGTAACTGGCAATGCCTCTTGCAAACACTTCCTTTTTCCAAGATTCGAAAGAATTTGAAACATCTGTTTCCTATTTAGTTCCACTAAAGGAACAGGTGGTTTCTGAACCTCTTCCTGATACATAATACATCCATTCATTACAATGACACGATAGTATTGCACTTCCTCTAACGAAAATTGAATATAAAATTCTAGCTCCCAGTTTTCCTCTTCACTTTCTACATGATATGCAATACTTAGCTTTTCCAAAAACATTTCAGGTGTAAGCAACGATATCAAATCCCGATTTTCGCCTTCTGCAGCAAGTTTTCCTGTCCCATTGGGATTTCGAAGTTCATAGGCTCCACTTAAATAAGCATTGTGAAGAGCTCCATAAGATGCCTGATATCCTAACTGTTCCAAACAATCAGCTAGTAAATAACGCACCTTTTGATTGGATGGTTCTGCTAAAAGTGCCATCTCAAGTATTTCTGCAACCTCCTGGTAGTTCCCTTTTTCATACTCCTCTAATGCGATATCTAGAGAATTCTCTCGAAAATATTTCAAACAATTCACTGCATGGCTTTTTCGATCCAATCTAGCAAAATGTACTGGATTACCATCATACCAGCCATAATTCTTAGAGTACACCGCCTTTACATACATAAGACATTCTTCTTTTGTCCCACTGGCAAGGTATTCTTTATCAAATGATTTTGGAATCCCTATCTTTTGCACAATTTCCTCTACTGAGTACCCCATATTAGCATAAAGAATTGTTTCGTCGTGCCAGTATTTTAACAAAGATGCGTGCTTTTTAATATATCTTTGCAAATGATTTTCCTCTTCATCCCAATGAGGCCAGCCATTAGCCTGCAAAAGCACCTTAGCATCTCGAAATAATGTACACGCTTCCATATAATACTCCCAGATATTCTCCCAATTAAGTCGATAGATCCCATTTAATTGATAAAAAGGAATTTCCCAATGGCTCATCCATAAGGCATTATAATCTGGAAAGTACAGATGGTATGCTCCTGGCAATACCTTGCTTACTTGAATCTGCAAACGTAACCCTCGTACAAAACATTCACAAGAACGTTCAAAAAGAGAACCTGGTTTTAAGAAACCTTTTGTTCCATTTGACGCCCCTTGTCCCATTCCAGCCATAACCTTTCCATTCTCTTTTGCCTCTAGCAACATGCCATATGCCATACTTTCCTTTCTCGCCATTACATTAGCATCATATACAGCATCTTCCATACACGTAGAGAACCAGTTATCACCTGCCAATATTGTGATATCTTCTTTCAACTGAAAGGCCGCTTCTTCCGCCTTTGTCTTACAACCCTGATTATAGTATAAAACTGCCTTAATCCCCCCATAACAAGCTTCCGCGGCTTCAGTCAGAATGATTGCCTTTACATTTCCTTGTACACAATACCCCTTTAACTTCTCTCCATCCCTTTTTTGTCTAAAATAAGCATCTGCCAGTTTCAATGCTTCATACGTACACTCTCTGCTCTGCAAACAGTTAATCACTACCCATCCAAACTGGTTCTTCTTGCTTTCTAAGGTTCGAATTAATGTTAAATTAGAAGAATCATATCCCCTTACTTGATAAATCTTTTCTGGCACCACTTCAAAAAGTCCATTGATTTTATGTAATTTTGCATTCTCCTTTAGTTCTGGCGAGATAATTCCAGACTTTGTTTTATCGCTTCTGTAATTTAAAAAAGCGTACGCTTCCGGATCCCACACTTCTCCCCCTTTACCAATATGACAATAAGCTTCGTAACAATGTCCCTTTAATGCATTTTTCTGCTCTTCGCTTAGTGTTCTTTTCTTTGGATATGCTTGTTCATTTTTAAGCCTCGTTGCAGACTCTGGTTCTTTTGGATTTTGATTAAAATGATATTTCATGGAATAATTTTTCATCTTTACTCCCCCACTCTTTCATGCAGTTCTATCTACTACATCATATTTAACAAGTCCAAAAATTATTAACAAAATTCCTCCCGAATCAGCACACAAGTTTTTTAATTCAATTTCAATGTTAAATTCATTTCATTTTTGAGGTGAAATAATTAGGTTTTACTAATGTTTCAACCTATATTACAATAAATGTTAGGACTTTCCGATAAGCTAAAAAAGCTTCCATTGCTAACTCACTCACCAACAGAAGCTTTTCTATTCAATCCTATGATAACCTTATTTAAACTTTTCTTCCGCATCCATGACAGAACGAATCGTTATGTTTCTTGTTTTTCCAACTTCACTCAAATCAAGTTCTTCCCCATCAAATAAACGCACCACTGGTCTTAATGGATAGCCTTTCTTGTTGCGAAGTACAAAACCTTCCCTGCCATCTGATAATACAATTGGATACCCCTTCGGATAAACAGGAACATTTTTTACAAACGACAAAACTATTTCTTTCGCAAACTGTACATTGCATCCACCTAGTAAATACTCTACCGCTTCCGGATACGTATAACATTTACGAAACGGTCTCTTCGAAATCAGAGCATCATACGTATCTGCAACATGAAGAATCTTTGCAAACTTGTGAATCTTATCTCCAGTCTGACCATTCGGATAGCCGCTTCCATCTACATTTTCATGATGCTGTAAAATCGCAATGCGAGTTGTCATCATAATATCATCTCGGTCTTCCAACATTTTTACAGACACTTTTGGATGAATTTTAATATTAGCGTAATCCATATACGTTAAGGTTTTCTCCTTTGTTGAAAGTTCTTCCCCAAGATGCATCATTCCAATGTCCAGCAACAGCCCTGCCAGACAAAGATTTTCCAGCTCTTTATCTTTTAATCCCATCCCAATTCCAATCAATGTTGCCAGAACAGCAACTTGAACCGAATGACGATATATATACTCATCAAAACTTCGTATATCTACTAAACCATAATCCCAGCTTGAATTACATAGTAACTGATTTACAATCTCTTTTGATATTCCGATACAGGCATCAACATTCATGTCTTTCAGTGCCTGAATCGCTCTGCATCTTAACTCACCGCTGATATTATCTTTAATTTCTACATCAGAAGAATAATCATCCTCCACGTAAATCCCCTGTAATCCAAAACTCTTTATCCTTTGCATATATTTCTCGGATAACTCATTGTAACTATTAATTAATATTCGTCCCCTGTCGTCGTATACAGGAAGTGCAATCAGCATTCCCAATTCAAGCTTTTCTGTCGGAACGTAACGCATAGTCTCTCCTTAAAATATCTTTATTTCATTTTATGTGTTTTATGTGTTCTTTGTTCTAACCATGATAAG
>DBKX01000033.1 GCA_002297865.1 Lachnoclostridium sp. UBA739 | reverse complement strand
CTTGACATAGTTAGTCTATAAGATAAAAAAAGAAAGACGTTTCAACTTTTGCATACAAGATTGAAACGTCTTTCTTTTTATTTGATTAATTTTGAAATTGTCTTAAACTCAGGAGTTCCCGCCTTCACAAGTAATTCAAACAAAACGGATTCCACCGAAGTTACATAAACACCTTCCTGTTTCATTCGTTCCATTCCAACTTGATAGTTAAACTCAGTTCTAGAACCCACACAGTCTGCCACGATACACACTTGATAGCCACTTGCAATCAAATCTCTCGCTGTCTGCATCACACAGATATGGGTCTCTAATCCAGCTAATATAACAGTCTTTTTGTTCTGTTTCTCTAATTCTTTCTTTATTTCCTCTGTATCTAAGCAGCTATAAGTTATCTTCTCAAAGTATTGAAACTCATCTTCAAGTTCTACTAGTTCCGGCACTGTCATTCCCAATCCCTTAGTATACTGTTGTGTAAAAATCACTGGGCATCCAACCGTTTTTAATCCTGTCAAAAGTTGTGTCGCTTTCTGAATAATTTGTTCATGATTATGAATCGCTGGCACTAGCTTTTCTTGATAATCAATAAACATTGCGATACTATCCTCTAATTTGATATGCATTTGTATTCTCCTTTTCTTCATATATGTAGTGTATTGTAATTATACTGTGTTACTCTGTAAAAAGCAATTTAATCATTTGCATTATCTGCATCAGTTTTTGTTCTGTGTACCGTACCATATGGATGCTGTGGTGGTGCATAGATAGAAAATGCTTTCATCGGAACATCTCCTGTATTGGAAATATTGTGATAAGTACCTGCTGGTATAATAACTGCATCGTCATCGCTTAATGGCTGACTGAACGTTAAATTATCACGAGTTGTTCCCATTTCTACAATGCCGTCACCTTCTTCGATCCGTATAAACTGATCGGTATTAGGATGCATCTCCACACCAATGTCTTCTCCTGGCAAAAGACTCATTAGTGTAACCTGAAAATGGTCTCCTGTCCAAAGAGCGGTACGAAAGTTCGTATTCATCTTCGCCATTGCTTCCATATCAAAAATAACAGGAACTGGTCCATAATCCTTAAGGGTATTTTGTTGCTGAGACATATTATTTGACTGTGATGCATTATTCTGGTTTGACCTATTAATATTATTTTCCAATGTAAAACCTCTGATTGGGTTATTTTCCATATAGTATATGTTGAGGAGGGTCAAAACATGCAGATTGTTTTAGTTGCCTATCTCATTCTTAACTCAACTCGGGTCGATTAGAAATCTAATATATTCATGATATCCAGCCCCTGCTGAAATAGAAAAACGTATATATACTTCTCCATCTTGAACATAAAATCCTTCGTGTTTATCGTAAATCTGCTCGTACAATTCATCCACAGAAAGCTTTTCAAATGCTTCTACCCCTTCTTTTTTCAGCTGAGATTCCATTGCTCCGTGTACTTTTTCCAGGAAATTGTCTTCTATAATTATCACATCGTATAAACTAAGCGGTCTATTATGATTTAAATCAAAATTTATGGTAAAAGATATATTGTTGGGATGTGCTGCACCATGTGTATTGTAAAAACCAGTAAAGAGAATGGAAATAAAAACGTCATTTGCATGTTTTATTTCATAATCTAAATCTATATCAATTGTTGTCTCAGCATCTTCGAAGTACAATTCGTCCACTACTCTTGCTAAAATTACACTATTTACCACATTCATGTTCTTCTTCTCACTCTTAAGAACAGGATAGCTCACGTTAAATTTTCCTTTATGTAGGTTCTGCTTATATTTCTTATCCTCTATCGTATATTTCTTATCGGATGCATGTAATAATTCTTGTACTCCGTCTTTCAAATTAAGCTTATTATCTTTGATCGCTTTCATGTTCTTAAAGTTATTCTGTTCTATGGTTTCCACTTCTTTATCATTACCATCGAGTGTTGGAGATGGTAAATCCTGTACTAAGGTTGGAGTTGGAGAACTCTTTCTACCGTTACTGCACCCAATTACAGTAAAGCATAAAATTAAAGATAGTATAAACTTACAGTATTTTTTCATATCTACTCCTATAATAAACTTTTTATTTTATTATATGCCGCTTTACGTTCCGCTAATTTTGATGTTCCACCATTAACAACTCTAGTAACAGCGGTTACATCTGCACCATTATCAATTTTAGCATTTAGATATCTGTACCATATAGGAATGTTCGATCCAATTTTTTGTCATTTGCTCGTATTAATTGACTGTTACTATATTTTACCATACGCTTTTAGTTGCAAATTAATAGTAGCACTCATCTCTACATATGTCAATTATTACTTGTATTACGAATAAATTGTAATATTTATATGTTAAGTCCCATATACTAAAAATTGGTATAAAAATGAGCTAATTAAATGCTCTAGAATAAATATTGGAATATGTAAAGCTCTATCTATAAACTGACACTGCACACTATTACAAGCTGAACAATAGCCCCTCAACATAAAAACAACTCTCCCCCTAGAATGAAACATGATTCAAAGAATCACACACTCCCCTTGACATAGAGCACAAAAAAGAACCTGCCCATTCACAGATTCTTTTTCCACTATGTAAGCTACTAACGGGAGTTGAACCCGTGACCTCCGCATTACCAATGCGACGCTCTACCAACTGAGCTATAGCAGCACTACGCTTTATTGAGTTGTTCTAACACATCAGTCAGCTTTGACTTAATACGTTGTATCGCATTATCTACTGACTTCGGTTCACGACCAAGTTCCTTTGCAATCTCTTGATAATTCATACCTGAAAAATGTAATACAAAAACATCTTGTTCTAATGAACTCAAGCGCCTTTCGAGTTCATATTTTATCATACTAGCAGTCTCTTTGTCAATAACTAATTCTTCAGGATTTCGATTATTTGCAAAAAAAATGTCTAAACGTGATAAATTATTTCCTGAAGCTTCACCAAATGCAGGGGTATCAAAAGACACGTAATCATTAAGGGGGCTGTTCTTTTTTCGATTGGACAGCTTAATTGCCGTATAAATCTGTCGTGAAATGCATAATTCTGCAAACGAATAAAAGTTTGCATTCAATGAAGAATCATAATCTCGAATAGCCTTATATAGACCAATCATTCCTTCTTGAATCAAATCGTCCTTATCTCCACCTATAAGAAATAGTGTATTTGCTTTCTTTCGTACAACATTTTTATACTTCTCTAAAAGATACTCCATTGCATCATGATCTTTTTGCCCAATCAACATAACGATTTCATTGTCAGTCATTTCAGCATATTTCTCATCCCGCATACATACCTCCCCAGTCGCCCTTCTGGCACCTCAAGTACACTTTCTTGATTACCTTACTAAGACATTGCAGAAAAACATATAGTATGCTCTTCTGCAAATATCATTTTTTTCTATTTCATCATTCTTTGACTCACAATTTCATAAGCAAGTACGCCCATAGCAACAGACGCATTCAGTGAGTCAATATCCCCCATCATCGGAATCTTAGTAATGAAGTCGCAGTTTTCTTTCACTAATCTGCCTACCCCTTCACCTTCATTGCCAATCACAAGACCAATTGGTCCAGTTAAATTTTGTTTATACATAACTTCTCCGTCCATATCAGCACAAACAAACCAAAGACCACGTTCTTTTAACTCTTCCATTGTCTGTACTAAATTTGTTACTTTCACAACTGGCGTATAGTTAATAGCACCTGCCGATGCTTTGGCAACAGTTGCAGTCAGACCAACCGCACGGCGTTTTGGAATAATAACCCCATGAGCTCCACATTGATTTGCAGTACGGATGATGGCTCCAAGATTATGAGGATCTTCGATATTATCTAAGATAATAACAAATGGGTCTTCCCCTTTCTTTTTGGCTAAGGCGAAAATGTCTTCCATTTCACTGTAGTCATAGGCTGCTGCCTGCGCAATAACACCTTGGTGTTTACCTGTTGAAGACATAGAATTTAGTCTTTCCTTTGGCACAAAGTTAATGATGGTGTCGTGTTTTCTAGCCTCACGAATGATAGACTGGATTGGACCATCCTTACATCCGTCTAAAATAAATAGTCTATCAATTGTTTTTCCAGATCGAAATGCCTCTAACACCGCATTTCTTCCTTCTATTGTAAATTCTTCGTAACTCACATTTTCTCCTATCCGCCAGTTGTCTGGCACCTTAATAATTCATAGCATGTTATTCTATTTTTCTGTCTGATCAAAACGCTCAATTCCTAAATGCAACAGGTAAAGTGCTCTTTCAAATTGCTGGTTCAGATACAAATAACCGATTAACGCTTCAAACCCTGTCGCAACACGGTACTCTCCTATGGAAGCATTTTTTGCTGAGGTATATGATTTTGCATTTCTGCCTCGCTTGTAAACCGCCATTTCTTCTTCTGTAAATTCATCCTTAATGAGATTTAACATAATCATCTGGCTTGGTGCCTTTACATAATGAGCTGCTCTGTTATGAAGCTTATTAACTGGAGCATTGCCATTTTCCACGACAATCGTACGTACAACCAAGTCAAAAATACAGTCTCCAATAAACGCCAGTGTAAGCGGTGACATCTGGCTTGGTGCAATATTTTCCTTTCCCCCTGCAAACTGAGAAGTGCTTGCCACGTTAAAAAACTCTTTCGTTATCTGATCTACCAGATTTAAATCTGTATCCATCCCTACGCTCTTTTCCATCTTACTCCTTCACGAGTATCTTCTAAGATGATACCCTTTTCTAATAACAGGTTACGAACTTCGTCTGCACGAGCAAAGTTTTTCGCTTTACGAGCTGCCTGACGTTCTTCAATTAACTGTTCGATCTCATCATCTAACAATTCTACTTCCTGTTCCGTTACAATTCCTAGTATATCACATAATTTTGTAATTTCATCAACAACTTTTTGCACAAATGTTTTCGAATTCTGTCCTGATACTGTGGAGTTTGCTAATTTTACTAATTCAAAAATAGCAGAAATAGCGTCTGCTGTATTAAAATCATCATCCATTGCAGCTTCGAATTTAGCTTGAAGGGCTGCTACGTTTTCCAATTCTTTTGTCTCCTCAGC
>DBKX01000209.1 GCA_002297865.1 Lachnoclostridium sp. UBA739 | reverse complement strand
GCTTGTAAAAATTAGTCTGATAGAAAAGAAAATACTTGACGGACATGGGATGGAATGGATAATATGGACATAATAAATCATGTAAGAGTAAATGAGAACAGGAAGAGAGACGTTATGATAGAACAAGGTAAATTTTTAGAGATGTTAAAAGAGATTATGGAAGTGGCAAGAGTTCAGGAAAACCGCATTTCCAAAGAAGAATTAGCTAATTTATTAGGTGATGTAGAACTGTCAGAAGAACAGTTTAATTCCGTATATGCATATCTTGCAGAGAATAAAATACAAGTAGAAGGATTTGTCTACGTACCACCAAAGAAGGAAGTAGAGATTCCAGAAGAAGAGAAAGTAACCGAAGAAGATTCTGTTTTCCTTAAAATGTATAAAGAAGAACTTCAGGAAGTGGAGCATTTAACAAAAGATGAAAAGGAAGTATTCTTAGGAGAGCTTGTGAGAGGAGAAGAGCGCAATAAGCAGCATCTGATTAATGGATTTCTTCACGATGTAATTTCGATTGTTCAAAAGCACAAGAATAAAGGGGTTCGTGTAGAAGATCTGATTCAGGAAGGAAACATGGGACTTGTGATGGCTGTCAATGAGCTTTATGGCGTAGCAGAGGCAGTAGAAGAAGCGTATCTGTTAAATGTCATAGAGCAGGCAATTATTGCTGCTATAGACGAAGAGAGCAATGAAGAGTCAGAAGAGGATACCATTGTTGCAAAAGCAAATCTGATTCGTGAGGCTGCAAAGCAGTTAGAAGAAGAATTAGGACAGGCTCCATCCGTAAAGGAATTGCAAGCGTATACGAAGATAACTGAAGAAGAAATTCGTGATATCCTTAATTTATCAAAGGAGAAATAAGGACTTTTCATACTTGTATTTCCAAGGATGGTATCTTATAATGGAAAGGTGAGAGAATTAAAATTTAGTGCTGGGGAGATTTCCGTAGCACCAAATTAACGATAATTCCTCTTTTCTGAGTACTTAAGGTTCGCCTGAGTGTAAGAGTAAGAGTTGATAAAGTAAGTTGAGATATTGGATCAGCTATGTATTCAGAAGAATATATGGTTGATCTTTTTGCTTTATTAAAAAAAACAGCGAGAGGAGGTAAGGAAATGGAAACAAAAATAGCTCTAATTGGCATAATCGTAGAGGACATGAAAGCAGTGGAGCCAGTAAATCAGCTTCTGCATGTACATAATCAATATATTGTGGGAAGAATGGGACTTCCTTACCGGGAAAAGGGTGTGAATATCATTTCCGTTGTAATCGATGCACCAGAGAACGTAATCAGCAGCCTGTCGGGAAAATTAGGAATGCTTGAAGGCATTTCCGTAAAAAGCGTGCAGGCAAAGACAAAAAAACAATAAAGGGAGAAATGGATATGTACAACGTAATGTCACCAAAGGCAGAAGAGTTCATTGATCACCAGGAGATAGTAGACAGCCTTCAGTTTGCCAAAGAAAACAAAAGAAATAAAGAATTAATTAAAAGCATTTTGGAAAAGGCAAAAGCCTGTAAGGGATTAAGCCATAGGGAAGCACTTGTGTTATTAGACTGTGAACTGGAAGAAGAGAATCAGAAAATATTTGATTTAGCAATGGAAATTAAACAGATGTTTTACGGAAACCGTATCGTTATGTTTGCGCCATTATATTTATCAAATTACTGCATTAACAGCTGTGTTTACTGTCCATATCACGCAAAAAACAAACATATCTGCCGTAAAAAACTGACACAGGAAGAAATCAAGAAGGAAGTTATCGCCCTGCAAGATATGGGACATAAGAGACTGGCTTTGGAAACGGGAGAAGACCCAGTGAATAATCCAATTGAGTATGTCCTAGACAGTATCAAGACTATATACAGTATAAAGCACAAAAATGGTGCAATTCGTCGTGTCAATGTCAATATCGCAGCGACATCAGTAGAGAATTATACCAAGTTAAAAGAAGCTGGTATTGGAACCTACATTTTATTCCAAGAAACGTACCACAAAGAAAATTATGAAAAGCTGCATCCAGCAGGACCAAAGCATGACTACGCTTATCACACAGAAGCCATGGATCGTGCTATGGAAGGTGGAATTGACGATGTAGGTTTGGGCGTGTTATTTGGTTTAAATATGTATCGCTATGACTTTACAGGTCTGTTAATGCATGCCGAGCATCTGGAAGCCTATAAGGGCGTTGGACCACATACAATCAGTGTGCCAAGAATCCGTCCTGCTGACGATATTGATCCTGATACATTTTCCAATGCAATTGACGATGATACATTTGCAAAAATCGTTGCAGTACTTCGTGTTGCAGTGCCATATACAGGATTGATTATCTCTACACGTGAGTCTGTGAAATCAAGAGAACGTGTGTTACAGTACGGGGTATCCCAAATCAGTGGTGCATCTAGAACAAGCGTTGGAGGATATGCAGAGGAAGAGCCTGAGGAAGATAATTCAGCCCAATTCGATGTAAACGATAATCGTACACTTGACCAGGTAGTAAACTGGCTGCTAGAATTAGGCTGCGTGCCAAGTTTCTGTACCGCATGCTACCGCGAAGGCCGTACAGGAGACCGTTTCATGAAACTAGTGAAGTCAGGTCAAATTGCCAATTGCTGTTTGCCAAATGCACTTATGACATTGGAAGAGTATCTGCAAGATTATGCGTCAGAGGATACGAAGCAAAAGGGAGAAAATGTAATTCAGAAGGAACTTAATGGTATTACTAATTTATTAATTCGTCAGCGTGCAACTGAAAAAATTGGAAAGATAAAAGAGGGTGAAAGAGACTTCCGCTTCTAAAACTGCCTTGTAGCAAGGGTTTGCGCATTATGCGGTTATAGTACAATATATAGTAAATGGTAAAAAAGGAAACACTATATATAGTAACTGGTCTAGACAAGTCAAATTGAATGTGTTATAATCAAGAAGCTGTTTTCGTAAAAATAAATACATATTACGAAAACAGCTTTTGTGCGCCATAGAGTGACGCAGAGAAAGAATGGAAAGAGGCTTGAATATGATGGAAGTAGTGAAGAGAGACGGACGAGTAGTTCCTTATGATAGAAATAAAATATTAGTTGCCATTAGAAAGGCAAATATTGAAGTAGAAGACTTCGAAAAAGCATCCGATGAACTAATCGAAGGAATTATTGCAGGCATTGAAAATATGAATCTTCAAAAAATGCAAGTAGAAGATATTCAGGATATCATTGAGCAGAAGTTAATGGCAGAAGGTAAATTTGTTTTAGCAAAAACATATATCATTTACCGTTACCGCAGAGAATTAGTGCGTAAAGCCAATACAACAGATGAATCAATCCTGAGCTTAATTCAGAACCGCAATAAAGAAGTAATGGAAGAAAACTCTAACAAAAATGCAGTTATCGCATCTACCCAGCGTGACTTAATTGCAGGTGAGGTTTCCAAGGACTTAACAAAACGTCTTTTATTACCAGAAGAAGTATCCAAGGCACATGAAGAAGGAATGATCCATTTTCATGATGCAGATTATTTCTTACAGCCAATCTTTAACTGCTGTCTAATTAATATAAAAGACATGCTTGACAATGGAACTGTCATGAACGGAAAGTTAATCGAAAGCCCTAAGAGCTTTCAGGTTGCATGTACCGTTATGACACAGATTATTTCCGCAGTTGCCAGCAGCCAGTACGGTGGACAGTCCGTAGACGTTCGCCATTTAGGAAAATATCTAAGAAAAAGCCGTGAAAAATATAGAAAACATTACGCCCAAAAATACGGCGACCAAATATCTGACGAGTTAATGGAACAGTTCATTGAAGACCGTCTTATGGACGAGTTAAAGTCAGGTGTGCAGACAATCCAGTACCAAATCAACACACTTATGACAACCAATGGACAATCTCCATTCGTAACACTATTCTTAAATCTTGATCCAACGGATGAGTATGTGGAAGAAAATGCTTTAATTATCGAAGAAATCCTAAAACAGCGTTTAGAGGGAATCAAAAATGAGAAGGGCGTCTATGTAACTCCTGCCTTCCCTAAACTAATCTACGTATTAGACGAGCATAACTGCCTAAAAGGTGGAAAATACGACTACATTACTAAATTAGCTGTAAAATGTTCCTCCAAACGTCTATATCCAGACTACATTTCCGCAAAAAAAATGCGTGAAAACTACGAAGGAAACGTATTTAGCTGTATGGGTTGCCGCAGCTTCCTATCCCCTTGGAAAGACGAAAACGGCCAATACAAATTCGAAGGAAGATTCAATCAAGGTGTTGTCAGCTTAAACCTTCCTCAAATTGGTATTATCGCAGATGGAGACATGGAGAAATTCTGGCAGATTCTTGAGGACAGACTTTCCCTTTGCTTCGAAGCATTAATGTACCGTCATAGATCTCTTGAAGGAATCACATCCGATGTAAGTCCAATTCATTGGCAATACGGTGCCATTGCAAGACTTGAAAAGGGTGAGAAGATTGATAAGCTGCTGCATGGTGGTTATTCTACCATTTCACTTGGTTACATTGGATTGTATGAAGTAACGAAGTTAATGACTGGAAAGAGTCATACACAGCCAGGTGGTACGGAGTTTGCGCTTAAGCTGATGAACCGTTTAAGACAGGCTACGGATACTTGGAAAGAGGAAACAGGACTTGGATTCGGATTATATGGTACTCCAGCAGAATCATTGTGTTACAGATTTGCTGAGATTGATAAGAAGAAATTTGGATCTATTAAGGATATTACGGATAAGGGATATTATACAAACTCTTATCATGTAGATGTTCGTGAGAAGATTGATGCGTTTAGTAAGTTTACATTTGAGAGCCAGTTCCAGGTAATTTCTTCTGGTGGAGCGATTTCTTATGTGGAAATTCCGAATATGAGAAATAATCTTGAAGCGTTAGAGGATATTGTTAAGTTTATTTATGATAATATTCAGTATGCGGAGTTTAATACGAAATCAGATTATTGTCATGTTTGTGGTTTTGATGGGGAGATTATCATTAATGATGATATGGAGTGGGAGTGCCCTCAGTGCCATAATAAGGATAAGAATAAAATGAATGTTACGAGAAGAACATGCGGTTATCTTGGGGAGAATTTCTGGAATGCTGGGAAGACGAAGGAGATAAAGAGCAGGGTGTTGCATGTGTAGAGGGGTGCAAGTAAATCTTAGAAATAATTGATTTGAAGTCAAATAAGGATAAAGTTTGATTTTGGGCAATTGGCATTTTTTAATTATATACAGATTAAATTTCTTATCAGTTGAGAGTAAAAAATTAAGAGATTCCGGTTTAATCGGAGTCTCTTAATTTTAGTTCTCTATATTTAGTAATTATTGAATAAAAATGATGAATCAACTATCCCAAATCATTTTTTTCAATTGTTCTAATTTGCCAGGAGTATTAGATGAGATTGTAGGTATAACTGCCTGAATGAGTGAACCTATGGTTTTGCATAGTTCATTAAACTCTTTTTCATTATCCATATATTCGCTAATGTCCTTTTTTATTGCACTTGTCATTAGATTTAGAGTCATTCCACGGCAAAGTACCAACAATCTTCAATTTCCGCTAGTTCTTTACGAGCATATTTCTCTATGATTTCTGGATCAGAACATTCAATTACTCTGCATATTACTTTGTTTTTTTCAAGAGAATCCTTTTTTTCAACAGAACCGATAGAACCAGTCGTTTGAGCTCCATTTATTATTGATATACCAGTAAGTTTTGTTTCAGTCTTTGTATATTCTGAATCAACTGAAAGCGTTAAAATGGTAATACCATTATTATATACCCAAAATTTTGAGGCTCCTTTTCAGCACTTTGCTTAATTTGTAAATTTATTTTTTTTCGCTTTCCTTTAACACCTAAGAATCCTCTATAATTTGCTGAGAATAAATCTTCTCCATATTGTTTAAACAAATCATAAAGCCATTTTCCAGTTATAGAAAAACTATAGGCTTTCCATCTATCACCAAGTTCTTTGGGAATTACAGCTATTCCTTTTGACTAAAAATGTTTTTCCGAGTGTTTTGCAGCAGTTTCTAATTCACGCCTACAATTGATTGAATCTGATAAATTGTGAACGTAAATAAGTTCTATAGTAGAAATTTCATCTTGTTCAATGGCCTCTCTACATTCTTTCATTATATTACTGAGTTCAATCGGAATAACAGATAAATCGCCTGAGACAAGCCATGCCACAGCAGTATTTAAATCTGCAGCTTTATTAGCTGGAGCCTCGTCTCTGTGTTTGGATGAATAAATATCCTTGGGCAATAACTATTCTTTCTTCTTCTCTATCTAAGTCTATAAAATCTATTTTTTGTCGCTCTTCCCATCAGTTAAAGAATTATTTGCTAATTCGAAAATATCATTTCTACCCAAGTAAATTCCCATAACTAAAGCTAGATAAGCACCGTCTTCTCTAAAGTTCTGAATTAACTGAGTCTGTTTTTGAAAATTTTCCAAGAATTGCATCCTAATAACCTCCTAATTTAATTTCGAACATAATAGCACATATAAAGTAAAATTTTGTCATATTATAAGTGATTTTCCTTCTCTTTGTTGTAAAAATAGTATATCGCATTCATACTAATTATATTTTTATCTTTCGCTTTGTCTTTACTACGCTCTATGTAACTAATTGATGAGTAGGAGATTAAGAGTACATGGAGGAAAAAATGAAAATAAAATGGTTAAAAAGGACGATCTGCAGGTATGCAATAAGATTAAAAACAATACATCCAAGAGGAAGAAAGGTAGTTCCCCTTGAAAGATTATCTGATGATGAGTTTGTACTTGAAATAGAAAAGTTTGATAGTAAAGACGTGAAAGAGTAAGAAACAAGAAAAAATAACTGGAAATAATGGATATCCAATACTGTTATAGGAACTTTGGATAAACTCAATACTTTGTTCTGGAACTATATTATAAAAGGATAAGCTTACAAAAAATGCTTACTTGGATTTTACTTTTTTGCTTTCATGGTTCGACATTATTTTTGTACATGATATGATAACTTAAAAAAAGAAGAAAATTTATTAAAGGATTATTGAAATAAATTATACGTTTGAGGTGATTGTATTGCCAAACAATAAAAGTAAAGTCAATAAAATTAATAATACAAAGATAGAAAAGAGAGCGATCGGAGCATTGACAGCTCTTGTGGAGGAAAATGTATATTTAGATGAAAGTTTTTCATCTATGGACAAAGAACTTTCGTGGGATGGATATATATATATATGTATATAATGATACAACATTTAGTGTAGATAATTTTGAGAGTAAGATACCAGTTCAAATAAAAGGATGTATGGACTATGAAGGAAAACAAATTAATAAGGAGAGAATACAATACCCAGTTAATTTAGGAGATTTAAGAAACTACTACAACCATTCTGGAGTTTTATATTTTCGAGTAATATTGACTGATAATAGAAAAGAGATTTTTTATAGTATACTTTACCCGTCTAAAATAAAAGGAATATTAGATCAAGCCTCAAAAAAGAACAATAAAAGCAAAATAAGTGTTACATTTAACAAATTAGAAAAGAAACCAAGTGAAATGATGAGAATTTGTAAACAATTTATATACGAATGTACAATGCAAGGCTCTGGTAGAGGACAAATCGTTCCAAAGGCAATAGATATCACAAATATTAACGAAGATAATTGTTTAAAAGCAACAGCATTAGGAGTTTCGTCGCCACTTGATTTTATGCGAAACGTATCAAAAGGCGACGTTTGCTTTTATACAAAGAATACTTCTGCTGATATATGGTATCCTATTACAATGTCTAAACAGGTAAAGATGCTTATGGGAGAAAAAGTATGTAATAAAATAAGTATTAATGGAAAAATATTTTATGAGGACTATACAGTTATTTTGGATTCTGACGGAGACATAAAAGTTCAGTTAAGTGCGAATCTTATTCTTTATTGGAATATTCAGAAATTTGGGTTTGATATTATAAGCACCACTAAAGAGCTAGCTAATGATGCAGAATTTCTTTTTGAACTAAAAAAAAATAATGAAATACTAGTTGGGGATATTCCACTATCATATAGTAATCCTAAATTGGGAGAGGGGTTAGAAGAAGAATTAAACTTTATTATCGATTGGTATACTATTTGCAAAAATACAATGATTAACATAGAAAAAGACTTTTCAAAAATGTCGGATAATGAAAAAAGGATGATTGAACATATTGTTGAGGTTTATAGAGGGGAGCATGCTATAGAAGAAGATAATCTTTATACGATTGACTTAAAAATTGATGACAAAATATATCCTTTCTTTGTATCGAATAATGGTAAAGAAAATTTTATTACTAGCCGTGTTTATGAGAGCAAAATTCAATCATATGTCGTAGTTGAAGATAAATCTTTCACGGTTCCATTGTTTTGTAGTTTGAACGTAGAGGATTTGATGCATTTATACAAGTATGATTATGCTGAATTATATCATCAAGTAGATTGTAGTGATATTAATGAAAGCACATTAGATGTATTGAATAATGCAGCGCTTACCTTAATTCAAGTATATGATAAGATTGGTGATTTAAAATTACTCGAATTAGCCAGATATATTATCAAAAAATTAATCAGCGTAGCATCTGAAAGAATATATTTAAAACTAAATGACTGGCAAATAAAAAAGCGATTAAATTTGCTTGATGATAATGACAGGAAGGAGATCAAGTCAATTGTGCGGAATACGAATGATGCTCAGGTAAAGTGTGGTTTGTATTTGCTTATAGATAAAAAGAAAGAAGCAAATGAGTTATTAAAAAAGATTCCAAAGAGTGATAGAGAGAGTTTCGTTAATTACCCTATTTCTATTTTCTTATAGTGCGAATTATATTTATAATCTATTTGGTAAATAGAGAAACATAGCAGTATATGATTTTAAGGAGAGAAAAAGACTGCTACTGGAGATTGTAGTTATGTTTGAATAGTGAGTAAAATGAGAGGAGATAGTAGAGATGCACTGCCTCCTTCAGTTGTTAGGGCATGGTCAGGTTTCTTATTATGGAGTTTTTCCTAACGGAAAAATGGATTTGGTCGTAAGCGTCAATTCAGATACACCTACTCAATCCACGTTTCTTCCATTATACTATTATACTATACCAAAAAGTCAGGAGGAGTATAAATGGACAAATGAAAATTTACATCCAAGCAAGAACGAGAACAACACATCCAGAATTTTCTGTCCAGCGGAAAGGCCAGGCTTTCTTGGTGTCAGGAAAATAACATTAAGCTCTCAACCTTTGGAAAATGGCTGCATGATTACCAGACAAAGAAACAGGGCGTAAAATTTCATTCCACTGGAACCAAAACAGAACACAAGCCAGCAGTCAAATGCAGGTGAAATCCTGATCGAAATCGGGAGTTGCAAACTGCATGTTTCTGAAGCCCTCGGCATTCAGTTCATGAGGCAGGCAATAAAGGTGGTGAGTGAATCACATGTTCCAATACAATAACTACAAGATTTATCTTGCCTGTGGCAAAACCGATATGAGAAAAAGCATTAACGGTCTTTGCGATATTGTAGAGAACCATTTCCTGTTCGACCCACGGGAGAAAATCATGTTCGCATTCTGCAACCAGCGGAGAAACCGCATCAAGCTCCTGGTCTGAGAGGACAACGGATTTTGGGGGCATTTTAAACGGCTGGAAAAAGGCAGAAATTGAAGCTTTAAAGTCCCAGTTAAAGAAAAAAGAGGATGAAATCGCATCCTTAAAGAAACAGAACGAATGGCATATCGAACAGCTGAAACTACGTCAATAGGAGAAGTTTGCTGTTTCTTCTGAGAAAGTAGATGAAAAACCAGATGACTCTTTTTGACTTTTTTAATGAGATTGACGGTTACAATTAATTAACCAATTTAATAGGTTGAATTATGAGATAGTAGTTGATAAAGTCGTTTATTGACCATATAATATAAATGAGGAATATTGTAATCGGGTATAAGCCATACTATAGAAGGAGGTGTTAGATATGGCAACTTCAAGTATTACTAAAAACTTTGTCGTTTCTGGTCAACGACAAGTAGAAAAGTTTGCTAATGCGATCGAGGAATCCTATCAGGAGTCACTTCATAGAGCACCAACACCTGACTTAAGGATTACACATTTACGAGATTCAGAAGAGATTAAAAAATTTATGGCAAAAAGGAAGAAAACAAATGCTTAATGACGTAACAGTATTTAACATTCGTGAATACTTGTCTGCAAAAGATGATAAAGATCTCGGAGAGGATGAGTTGCGACAAATCCTTTCCGAGTTTTTTTGTGATAAGAATCCGGATGTAGAAAGATTTTTGAGAGAACAATCAATAGAATTTACAAAGAAAAATCAGTCCGTTACATACTTGGTCTTTTCTAATGATGATGCTTCGTTGGTTGGCTATTTTACATTAACAGTCAAGCCAATTACTGTAAACGCAGAAAATTTTAGTAATACATTGAAGCGTAAAATTGCCAGAGTAAGTGAGTTAGATGAAGAAAATGGCACATACACGCTTTTGGCATATCTTATTGCACAATTAGGAAAGAACTATAAGGATGGATTAAATGAGAAGATTACTGGAGAGCAGTTATTGCAAGCTGCGATAGAAACCATTAAAGAGCTTCAGTATATGGTTGGTGGAAATATGGTTGGTGGAATGGTGATTTTTCTTGAGGCTGAGAATAAGGAAAAATTAATGTGTTTCTATGAAGATGAGAATGGGTTTAAGAGATTTGATACAAAGGAAGTTAAGGTTGGAACAGAGAATGCACATGTTTTGGTACAACTATTAAAAATTTTATAGTTATTAACAGGTAAAGGATTTGAAAGGTGTAAAAACGTCTGCTAACGAAATAAAAATTAGGGGGACGATAACGTTTGAGCCTAACGAACGATCTAGGAATTTCATGGAGAAAAGGAAATCAGAAAATCAAATTAAGGATATTAACAGTGTGAAAGAATTTGTGAGAAAATAGGCATATGAGAAACTTAAATAAGATTGTTTTGGCAAATATTTTAGATAACAATAGGGTAGTAATGTCTGATACTTGCAAGGAACTTGCAGAGTACATTTATAATTTAAATTTTCGTAAGAAAAAGAAAAAAATTTAAAGCAGCTTCCAACTCTTACCTTTTATTAATTCTTACACATCTTCCGATAATACTCATACCCCTCAGCAAATGCCTTCTCCGGACTCTCCGACCACCCGGTTCCTTCGGTACACCAGTCATCATACAAAACAAGCAGATACCAGCAGTATGGAGTGTCGGGATAATCTCTTTTATCTGGCAACAAGTAAACTTTTATTACATAATCCCTTCCCATTTACAAATTCCATCCTTTAAGCTATATTTATTTTAGTATACACATGTTA
>DBKX01000047.1 GCA_002297865.1 Lachnoclostridium sp. UBA739 | reverse complement strand
GTTATTTCTAGTGTCTTCTGTCATGGCTAACAAATAGAAAAGAGGCTTTATATGGCTATCTACCTTCTTTCCTGTGTTTACATACTCCATGATTTTCTGATTGTAGAACTCTTTATGTTCAGAGTCCTTAAACATTACTTGTTTCTGCATATTCTTCCATCCTTCCTTTGTCTTTCGACATTATTTTCTATCATATTCCCTTATAATATATGTACTGGTGTAACACCTAGTAAGTTAGAAAGGAAATTAGTTATTATGATCACTGTAAAAGTTTCCGAGTTATTGAAAATGGCTCAAGATTTATCTAACGATGGTATCGAATATGTTGAAATTACCGAACTTGATGCAGATGAAATGGATGGTGAAACAATTCCTCCTGCTCTTAGCTTTTCTGCATACGATGGCTTCGGTGGCGGAATCGATTATGAATCAATCGAACACATCGACGTATCTTGGGATTATAAGTCTGAAATGGGTCTTGAACCTTAATCTTAAGCCTGGAGTCTATGTTCCAGGCTTAATTAAATTTCAATGTATATCCATAATTTTTGCCTGCTTTTCTTAATCTTCTTACCATTTTTCTTGTTTCATCTAGTATTCTTCTTGATTCATCTCCTGTTGTGCTACTCACATTAATTTCTAATGTTACAATTCCTTTGTCTTTGCTACTAAAATTCCTTTTCACTTGTCTTCCTCCATTGTTCTGTATTTCCGTTTCACCTTAAAACAGATAATGTTAAGCTCTTTGTTGTTCTTTTTTACCAAGTACCGGCGTAACAAATATTCCAATATCTATTGGCTCTTGCTTTGCTATTGCCTCTTCTAGCTCTTTTGCATTATGTATTCCCATCTTTAGTAATTCTTCTTCTATTCGCTGTTTTAGAGATTTCATGATATCCTCCTTTCTCTCTAGCTACTCCTTACTTTCGACATTTTTCTTATCAGACCTCTCTTATGATGTTGATGAATTTGCAATATACGTTCTACCTTAGGCTGTCTGCTTATTTGAACTATATAATGTTGCTAACATCTGTGTACCTAGTACTATTCCTTCTTGTTTCTCAACTGGAATTTGGTTGAATAGTTCCGCCAATTCTTCTAATCGTTCTTCAACCGTTCTCATACCTCCACTCCCTTTCATATTATTGACTATGTCGTAATTATACAATTACTAAAGCGTATTGTCAATATTTTTTTTATTGACAATGTCGTTTTTTTATCGTATTGTATATTTGTAAGGTGGTGAATTGAAATGTCTGAAATTCCAAATTGTATCGGAACAAATATTAGGACAGTTCGTAAGGCTCTTAGGCTTACCCAAGCAGATTTTTCTTCTCGTATTGGTTCTACGCAAAATAATTTAACCTGCTACGAAACTGGTAGAAGAAATCCATCCGCTGCTGTTGTATATTCAATTTGCAAAGAGTTTAATGTAAATGTAAATTGGTTAAGAACTGGTGAAGGCGAAATGTTTAGACAAATTTCTAGAAATGAGCGAACTGCTGCCTGTATTGGACGTATATTATCAGATGAAAATGAACCTTTAAAAGCATTATTTTTAAATGCTGCTGCTGAAATTATTGATGACGAACAATGCTATAATATTCTCAAAGAAAAACTCCTCGAAATAGTGGCAGAATGTAAGAGAACCGAGTAATTACTTTTTACTCGGTTCTCTTACATTAGATATCATGCTATAAATAATATCTATCCAGCTCTGGCTTGCTCCCTCAAGCCATGTTTTTATACATTTCCTCTTTTCTTCAGTGTTCATTTTTCTGCATAACCTCCTAAATTTTATTTACCGAGTGAATTATATATTTTTGCAAAATGCCTTTCAATAGACTTTGCCAACCTCGTATGTTATGTATGTCAAATCCGTTTTTTATAATTGATTATTTCGTTTTTCTATTTGCTTATTCTGTATAAACATGTCTGTTTCGTATGCATGAAAATAGCCTGTATTCCACTGAACACAGGCTATTTTATTACTTGAATTTATTTAGTTTCTGTACCTTTTCAGGAAGTCTTGGTTGATAGAACAACCAAGGGCATCCTTGATTAGCTTCTTTTTCCGCAGTAGCATAAGCTAATTTTGCAACAACCTTTTCTGCTGTCTTATTCATTACATCATCTCCTTTCTTAAACTATCTTTAACATCTTTTGTTCTTTCCCTTGGTATGTGAAATGTCTCTCCATTTTTCATGCAAAGAGAGGATCCACCTGCTCTTTCTATATATTCTTTATTTACTAGCGTACCTTGATTAATTCTTAAAAATGACTCTCCTAACTGCTCTTCTAAATATGTAATCGACTTATTTACTCTATACAAATTATTCTTAGTTTTAATCGTTACCTTTCTATCAACTTTCTCAGCATACATAATATCCTCTATGCTGATTAAGACTTTTTTTCTATTTTCAATAATTTCTATCATTTCACTTCTATCGTTTAGCTGTTTTTCTAATTCAATTGCTTTTGTCCTTGCTTCCTTTGTTTGTCTTTCCAGCTCTATCAATCTTGCCGCTGCCTCTTCTGTTTGTACTTCCAATTCTGCTGCTCTTGCTATTGCTTTCTGTGTCTGCTCTTCCAATTCACTTACTCTTGCTACAGCCTTGTCTGCTTGATATTTCTTTGCCATAATTACTCTCTTAAAATACATTATCAGAAGTACAACTGCAATTTGGCTTACCATATATGTTATCAAAAACAAATTACTTACTTTCTCTGAATTTTTAAATAGCACTACAGACGGAAGCTCTGTTATAGATAAAAGACCTATTATCCCTATTGTTGATTTATTTAAGCTGAATTTTCTTCTATTTAAAATAATAATCAATATATAAAGTACGATCTTTGAAATCAATGTTGCCATTGCATTATATATTCCATACTCTGACATCTGCTGCGTGTTAAGTCCAAAAAGCGAGAATATTATAAATACTATAATATCACTTACAAGTGATAAAATTATTAATATCCCCGCATATAGAATTTTCATATATAATTTTTCTTTAAATGCAAAACAAACAAATAAAATCATGTATACCATAAATAGTAATGTGAAAAACAAATCCCCTATTATTTTATTCACTTTAGTAAAATCATTAATACATGATATTAGTATATCCAGTAATATGTAACTTGCGTATGGCCAAAGTCTTTGAAATTTCCTCTCAAACTTCAAGCAGACAGCATGTATCCATATCACTGGTTCTATAATAAGTGCTAAAATTAGCACTACATTTATTATGTTCATGTTCCCCTCTACTCCTTTGTATTATTTCATCCCTCTCAAAATATACCATACATTAGAAAAAATGTGTAGCTTTTTATTCCATATTTGTTGTTTTTATGTATTTTTTGTTGTATTATTATTCATGTACTAAATAAATGTACGTGGAGGGAGAAAAAAATGTATTGTGTAAATCATACTAATACCCAAGCAGCTGGTGTGTGTGTATCTTGTGGAAAATTCTTTTGTGATGATTGCCTTGTTGAAGCTGACGGAAAAAATTATTGCAAATCATGTATAGGAAAAGCTTTTTCAGAGCAAGAAAAACTTTCAAAATCACCACAAACAATTAATATTAATAACAATAATATTGCTAATTCTGTTAGTTCTGTTAATCAAATTAATTCAGTAAACCAAATGATAAGTCCCAAAAGCAGATTAGTTTCTCTGCTATTATGCATATTTCTTGGATTCTTCGGAATCCACAGGTTTTATGCTGGTAAAATTGGAACAGGAATAATATACATACTAACTCTTGGTCTTTTTGGATTTGGAGTATTATTTGATTTTATATTAATTATAATTGGTTCGTTTAGAGATAAATACGGCATGTTCATAAAAAATTGGTGAGTATGTGTAACCAGATACAAAGAAAGCGGGTCAAATATGATTACCCGCTTTTCTGCTCTATACAATTTCTTCATTTAAATTATGTTAGTTAAGTTCATTCTCCCCTTCTACTCCTTATCAATATTCTGTTTCCCTCTCTTAAAATATAACACTTAATTTTTAAATTGTGTAGTATTTTGTCGTTGATAAAATTAACAGCTTTATTTTCCAATTTTAACACATGTTAATACGTATTTTTCTATTGACATACGTATTATTACGTATTATAATGTAACATGATAAGGAAAGGAGAAACATATATGCCAATGACATCACGAGAGATGATTAAACATCTCAAGAAAAATGGTTTTGAAATTGTTAGCCAAAATGGCTCTCATGTTAAAATGAAAAATACTAATACAAATGCTCAAACCATTGTTCCTTATCATTCCAAGCCATTAAAAAGAGGTTTGGAGCAGGCAATATTGAAACAGGCAGGGCTAAAATAAGCCCTGCCACAAGGAGGTATGGCATGAATAAATTATTTTATCCAGCTATTTTCCACAAAGCAGAAGAAGGCGGTTTCTGGGTCAGCTTTCCCGATCTTCCTGAATGTCTTACTGAAGGTGATAACATGGAGCAGGCATACGAAATGGCTGTGGATGCATTAGGTCTTTCTCTTGCATCCCGTGTCGATGAAAACCAAGTCATTCCAGAACCGAGCCAGGCAGATAAAATAGCTGTCGAAGATGGATTTCTTGTTGTAATCGAATTTGATATGCAAGCATACAGGAAACGTACTAACAGCAGATCCGTAAAAAAAACTTTAAGCATTCCACAATGGCTGAATGAAGAAGCAATTGAAAAAGGCATAAACTTTTCACATGCACTGCAGGAAATCCTGATTATGAAAATACAGGACAAATAGAAGAACGGAAATAATTTCAAAGCACTTTTAATGTGCTATTCTTATTAGAAAGTGAACTTAGGAGATGATAAAACTTGAAAAAAGCTGCGCTATATGTTCGTGTCTCTACTGGACATCAAATTGATAAAGACAGCCTTCCACACCAGAGAAAAGAACTAAAGAACTACTGTAAGCATGTCTTGCATCTTGATAATCTCGAAATTTTCGAGGATGCTGGTAGATCTGGCAAAAATACAGATAGACCAGCTTTTCAAAGAATGATGAATAAAATAGAATCTGATGAAATATCTCACGTTATCGTATATAAGATAGATCGTATTTCCAGGAATCTTGTTGATTTCTCTCTTATGTATGATAAGTTCAGAGAGCATAGAGTTACTTTTATTTCTCTTAATGAGCAATTCGATACCAGTTCTGCAATCGGTGAAGCTGTTTTAAAGATTATTCTTGTATTTGCCGAGCTTGAACGTAAACTTACATCCGAACGTGTTACCGATATAATGCTTGACAGAGCATCTGCTGGTCTATGGAATGGCGCAAATATGCCGCTTGGATATCATTGGGATGAAGAAACGAAATTCCCTTCTCCTGATGAAATCGAAAGAAAAACTGTTGAACTTATATTTAACATGTACGATGAGTGCCATTCTAGTACCATCATCACACGGTATCTGAATGATAATGGCATTCGTACAAAGAGAAATGGAGAATGGACAACCAAAACAGTTGCTGATATTATCAGGAATCCTTTTTACAAAGGTACGTATAGATATAATTACAGGAATTCTCCACATGGGAAAATACGCCCAGAGGAAGAATGGATTGTAAGAGAAGATAATCATCCTGCTATAATCTCAAAAGAACAGTGGGCACGTTGTAATATTGCAATGGACAAAAACGCTACTGGAAAGAATCTACCTGGATTCGAACCCATGAAGAAACACATTCATATATTTGGTGGAATCTGTACGTGTGGTGAATGTGGTTCTAACATGCATGCTGGCAAAGATGATAAGCGTGCTGATGGATTTTGGCCATCTCAATACCGTTGTGCATCACGGGCAAGGAAAACTGTTTGTTCTGCCAAACCAGCTTCTGATGTCCGAATAGGTCCTTTTATTTTTAAATATATTGTAAATTTTCTTTCAGCTTATTCAAAGCGTAATACGTTATTAGATGTGAAGGAACTTGAAAATATATTACTCGATGGTAAGGAGTTTAAAAATGTTGCTTATATATCTAGCTCAACTTTAAATGAAATCTTCAATTTGTTAAAAGGACGTTCCTATAATGTAGCTTACCAAGCTACTAGCACAATCAAGTCCAACCACGAAAGCTCTTCTCTTCTTGACAAAAAACGTACAGAAGTTGAAAAGTATACAAGAGCACTTGATAGATTGAAAAAAGCATACCTTTTTGATGACGATTCTATGAGTGAGGAAGAATATCTATCAACAAAGAGAGATTTGGAAGTTAATCTTATAGCTGCTAAGAATAAAATAGCCGAGCTTGAAGATGACATTTTTAATGCTTCAATAGATGAATCTGCTTTCATTTCTTCAGCTTCGTCATTTATATTAACTCAGAAACTAAAGTCTGGTGAAGTAAATTTTAAAGAACTTATGCTTACGATTGATAATAAGGTTCTAAAAGATTTTATTAGGGCAATAGTTGATGATATTGTGATTTTAAAATCTATGCCTTCTGTAATTACATTCAAAAATGGATTAGTACATGAATTTATATATAAAGAATAAATAGAACAGGACAGCTAAATTTCATCAAGTTGTCCTGTTCTATTTTTAAGAAATGTCGCAAAATCAAGCTTTATAGAATCATGGTAACAGTGTTCATCTGACAACCAAAAGTATTCACACAAGCTGTAAGTGGACGTCCTAATTTCTCCTGTTGTGCAGCTGCCCATTTCTTACAAAGTTCAATAAAATGTAACTGTCTTTCTGTCTGATTGCTATAATTCTCTATATCTGTAATGTTGCGACTCATAAAACATTATCCTCTCTAATTCGTTCAATGGTGTATATTTTAAATGAAAGGGAGTATTTAGTCAATACGAAATACATACAAGCTCCTACATACTTTTTCTGTGATTTAATCCACTTCCAAAACACGCACCTACAATTCCTCCTAGAATATGTGTCAGATTCGAGATATTATCTTTTATCATAATTCCTTGGTATATCTGTTCTCCAATATAAATACATGCTACCAGAATGACTGTCAGAGGAATTTCTCCTTCCTTCATACTGGTAAAAGAAGACAGCAGAATAAAAGCAAACACCACACCACTCGCCCCTAAAAGCATTGTGCCAGGGAAAAGCAGCCAGTGTACAATTCCAGTCACTAAAGCTGTTGTAATAATAACAAAGACAATAGGTCCTGAACCATATTTTTCTTCAAGCAATGGTCCTACAACAAGAATTAACATAATATTCCCTATAAAATGCTCCCAATTGGCATGACCAAACACATGTCCTACGAATCGAAGGTACGTTAGTGGTTCCGACAAGGAAGAACGGTATACGCTGAATAACATGGCATTGGACATTCCATTGGTAAACACATTGAGCAATAGTGAAACCAGACAGATTCCTGTAAACCCTATAATAACGGGTGAATTATAGGTAATTTTTAGTCTGTGAAAATTCATAGTCCCTCCAATCCTATTTCGTGATTACATTGCAGCCAAATATCAAGATACAGGCACCCACTACAGACACTATCATATTGCCAATCAATCCATGTCCTGATATTCCAATAAGTCCAAGTACGATACCTCCTACAATTCCTCCTAAAATGCCAAGAATGATGTTTCGTAACAGACCACCTTTCTTATTCATAATATTACCTGCTATCCATCCTGATAGGCCACCTACGACTAAATTACTAATTAAATGCATGATTGTATCCTCCTTTTTCTACTAATTACGCTTATGTAAATTTTTCCTTTCTCGTAATGTTTTAATCAATTTCATTATATATTCCTCTTTATCATACCATAATGTAATAAAAAAGTGTAAGTTTCTCACATTCAAGCCACTTAAATTACGGAACAAAGTGTCTTCCACAAATCAACTCCCCTGCCCCTCAATCTTGAGGAAGAAGGCACTTTGCCGCACCGAACGGGTGTCGCTGTTCTTTAGCGATTAACTTTCTTACCCGTTCGTGTGCATCCAGCCCCTGTTTTTTAGGTTCTTTTTAACTTATAGGGAAGGACTCCCAGAGGACTTTCCTCGTATGTTAAATTAATATTAGTTCTCTACTCTTTTCTTGAGTAGGTGTATACTGTTTATGGACACTGTGGATTAGTCGGACTTTCCTAACGCTTTTGACGTTTTGCTATAGGCTCTAACCACAGTTGTCTGCTTCAATGTTGATCAGTTAGATAACGCTTGACGTTTTATTTTGCACGAGGCTACATGGCGGACAGTTCTGTGGAATAATACAGTGTCAAAAAAACTACTAAGGAGCTGATATAATGATTTACGTTGGTATTGATGTCGCAAAGGACAAACATGATTGTATTATTAAAAACTCTGAAGGACGAACTCTATATCCTTCTTTTTCATTTCCTAACAATCTGACTGGTTTCAACCTTCTTTTTGAACGTATCCAGTCCTGTTCTTCTGATTTTGATGAAATAAAAATAGGACTGGAAGCTACTGGTCATTACAGCAATAATCTCGTTGATTTTTTGACTTTTAAAAATCTCCACATTTTTATCATCAATCCGTTACATACCTGTCTTTACAAGAAAAGTCTAAGCTTTAGAAAGACAAAAACGGATAAGGCAGATGCCCAATCAATCGTATCAATGCTCATGACACAGACGCTAACGTCCTATGTTCCTATATCATACCATGAAAAGGAACTTAAGTCACTAACCAGATACCGATTTACTCTTGTAAAAGATAATTCCAAACTAAAAATCTCTTTTACCAGACTCATGAATATTATCTTTCCTGAATTGCAGGGCATCGTACATGAGCTCCAGGTGAATTCTGTCTACCATTTAATGAATGAATACCCCGATACAGCCTCTTTGGCCAATGCTCACCTTACTCATCTTACTAACCTTTTAAGCAAGTATTCCAAAGGACACTATTCCCGCTCCAAAGCAATTGAAATCCGCGATGCTGCCAGAAATTCTATTGGATGCAGTGACTGTATCCAGACTCTTGAACTTCGTCATACTATTGCACGTATTTTACTTCTTACAGAACAGATTAGCATGGTTGAACAGCGCATTAAGGAAATCATGAAGGAAATTGATTCCCCATTTGTCAATATACCCGGAATTTCATACATTACCGCTGCAATGCTTCATGCAGAAATTGGAGACTTCTCTAAATTTTCAAATGCCGGAAAAATACTTGCATTTGCAGGCATGGAACCATCCATCTATCAGTCAGGTCAACATACTTCGACACATGCGAAGATGGTAAAACGCGGTTCCAAATACTTACGCTACGCCCTTTATACTGCAGCTAAAAATGTCGCAAACTGGGATAATACCTTTAAAGCTTTCATGCAAAAAAAGCTAGCAGAAGGAAAACCTTATACTGTTGCGGTATCACATGTTGCAAAAAAACTTACTAGAGTTCTATATAAATTAGAAATTGAGCATTTAACTTATAAAGCTACATAAACCATCTCTTAATTAATATCTTCTTTTTGATGCAGCTTAACGGGTGCTTTGGTTTTGGTACGCTTTTTTCTTCCCTGACCAACCTACTAAAAACAATATTTTTTATTACTTGACATAGTTAGTCTATAAG
>DBKX01000108.1 GCA_002297865.1 Lachnoclostridium sp. UBA739 | reverse complement strand
CATTCCCATTTATATTCTTTTAAATATTCTTCTTGTTGTAGCTTGTTTGATGTCCTATGAGATAAGATTAACGTCCTTCTATCATTAGCAATAGCATATGGCAAGAGAACATTTCGAACCCAATAATTTTTTCCACTAGCCATCTCCGATCCGATTAGATAATTGCCGCCCCTAGTTAATGTATCTATTACTTCACTTGTAATAACATCACTTACATACTCCTTTTTCTTTTTCATTTTAAATCCTCCATTATTATTTTTTTGCAGGTATTTGTCCTAATATTTTTATTATATAATTGCATTTTGCATAGTAAACTTAGGCACAAAAAAAAGAGCAATTGATATATTCTACCAATCACTCTACACATTACTGTACCGATATTTGCTGTTTTCTCTTTGCACGAATAAGTGTGCTCTTGCTAATTCCCGTTAGCTCCTCTACCTGCTTATATGAATTACCCTCCAATAATTCTAGTGCATGTTCTATCTGAGCTCGCCCATACTTTTTGGGACGTCCTTCTCTAAAGTCTTCCTTTTGCTTTGCAATTGCTTTACCACTCTGCGTTCTTTCAATAATCATCGCACGTTCAAATTCTGCAAACGCTAGCAGGTTTGTTACAATTAATCTTCCCATTGGGGTATCCTCTATTAATCCCATATTTAGAATATGGATATGAACACCTTTGTTCATTAACATATCAATGTAACTAAGACCTTCTTTTGTTGTTCTGCAGAAACGATCTAACTTGGTTACAACGAGTAGATCTCCTGGAACTAGTTTTTCTAGTAGTTCAGTAAATATTGGTCTTTCTTTAGCAGCACTATAGTTTTCAATTATAATCTGAGCATTTTCATATTTTTCTTTAATAGCATTAGTCTGGTCTTCGATTGAATTTCCTTCTAATTGCCCTTTTGTTGACACTCTACAATAGCCGTATATCACGATAAAATCTCCTTTATTTATGACACTAAGTTATGACACCTTCGTATGTATTGATTTTATCGTGTAACGAAAAAGGTGTCAATACTTTTAAGTTTTGACACCTTTGCTTACTATTGATCATTTAAAAACTTTCTCTTTATTAATTGGTCGTCTTTTGACATAACCATTACATAAGTCTATTTCATACATGTTTTCTCTAAAATCAATTGATTTAGACTTCTTTAGTCGGTCTTCGTATTTTAGGTCATTATAAGGATCTGCTAATTTTTTTCTACTTTTACTAGATACCACTATCTTCCCAAACATACGTTCCACCTCCTAATCTTATTATACTACTCCTTAATACATTTTTCAATGAATTTGTATGCTTCAGCTTCGTTATTACATTTCTTTGACCACTTATTTATTTTAGACACTGATTGATCTGATATTTAACTTTTTCACCATATACTTTGTATTTTTCCCCATCTCTAACAAAAACTATACATTCATAATGAGTCTCTTTCTTATTTAATCGTCTCCAAACCTGTTTTTCTGAAGCATCCACTTGATATTCCCACTCAATATTATCTCCAATTGAGGAAATATCATTGATTATATCCAATACTGTCTCATATCTATCATCAGGATTGACGGCCATACATTTATTAATAATCCTTTTTAACTTATTAGGTATGTGCGGCAAATAAAATTTGCGGTCTGGAAATGTTCCGTTAATTACATTATCGACATCACATTTACTATTGCATTGCTGATTCCACAGTGAAGCATTAATACACATTCTATACATTGTAATACCTGCTTGATAAATATCTGCCTTATTTGATAATTTTTCACCTTTACATGCTTCTGGTGGTGTAATACTTCCATACAATTTATTTGGTGTAGCCATACCATAATCCTCAGCATACTTGGCTAATCCAAAATCCGTTAATACTGCCTTACCATTATTATTAATCAGAATATTCGTTGGCTTTATATCAAAATGAATAAGACCGTATGTATGAATATAGTGTAAGCCACTTAAAAATTCTAAAGAGTATTTTAGAATTTCCCTTACAGTTAAAAATCTTTTATTCAATATGGATTGTATCGATCCTTTTTCATATTTTGGCATAATCATGTAGATGTTTTCATCGTCATAACCAGCATATTGTATCTCCATAATATTTGGATGCTTTACTCTATACAATATATTCGATTCAGCAAATAAGTTGTCAGGATCATTACTTTTATAATCTGCATAAATCATGGATTTAGCCACTTTCTTTGCTATAAACTCTCCACCAAGTTGCTTATCATAAAAAGTATAAACTTGTGAATTTAGTCCTTCATTGTTCAATGGCTTCATTTGCTCAAAATCTATATTTACAATTGCACTTAACATACATTCCTCCTATATTTGTGTTGCTGTTAATGCGCATAAAATGCTTTCACGTTCTTCTTTTTTATACTGCTCCCAATCATCAATAGAAAACTTATTACTATTACCACTGAAATTGTCCTCTACATCCTTTGAGGTCATATTTAAGTAACTTGCTATTTGTGATTTCTTTCCCGAAAAGTATTTTTCTATTGTGCAATTTGATATCAACTCTTGAATTACTCCCTCAATATAGGCTCGATCAATATTTAT
>DBKX01000023.1:12219-25769 GCA_002297865.1 Lachnoclostridium sp. UBA739 | reverse complement strand
AGTAAAGTCAGCAAGACAGGGGGACATCTGTCATCCAATTTAGGTGCAGTAGAATTAACTATGGCACTGCACCTGTTTTTGGATTTTCCAGAAGATAAACTTGTGTGGGATGTGGGACATCAGTCCTATACACACAAGATATTAACAGGCAGAGTGGATCAATTTGATACTTTAAGACAATTGGAAGGGTTATCCGGATTCCCAAAACGAAACGAAAGTGATTGTGACTGTGTGGATACTGGGCACAGTTCTACATCTATATCCGTTGCACTTGGTATGGCAGTTGCAAGAGATATTGAAAAGAAGAATAGTAAAGTCGTGGCAGTAATTGGAGATGGTGCGTTATCTGGTGGTATGGCATATGAGGCACTAAATAATGCTGCACGATTAAAATCGAATTTAATGATTGTCCTAAATGATAATAACATGTCGATCTCAGAAAATGTAGGAGGTATGGCATTATATTTAGGTAAAATCAGAACAAACCGAAAATACCAGGGGCTAAAAGACGATGTTGCCAATGCACTGAATAAAGTTCCTGTTGGAGATAAAATAGCTGATAAAATAAGGCGTTCCAAAGACTCTATCAAGCGGCTTATGATTCCAGGCATGCTTTTTGAGGATATGGGATTAACCTATATCGGGCCAATTGACGGTCATAATATAGAGCAAATGCAAAAGGCATTTGAATCAGCATCTAAAGTAAATGGTGCTGCAATTGTTCATGTCATAACAAAAAAAGGAAAAGGATATCAGAGAGCAGAACGGAATCCCTCTAGATACCATGGTGTAGAGCCGTTTTTCTTAAAAACTGGAGAAAATAAGAAGAACGAAAAGGTGGAGACGTATACCAATGTATACAGTGATACTTTAGTAGAACTTGCAAAAGATAAAGAAAATATTGTAGCAATTACTGCAGCTATGCCATCTGGCACAGGATTAGTAAAATTTCATGAAACATATCCAACTCGTTTCTTTGACGTTGGGATTGCAGAAGAACATGCCGTTGCCTTTGCAACAGGACTAGCATTGGAAGGCTGTAAACCTTTTGTTACCATATATTCTTCGTTTCTTCAAAGAGCTTATGATCAGATCTTACATGATGCCGGAATTAATGAGGCAAGTGTAGTATTTGCAATTGATCGTGCTGGAATTGTAGGAAAAGACGGAGAAACACATCAAGGAATATATGATTTATCATTTTTGTCAACGATACCCAATATGACGATAGTTGCGCCTAAAAACAAACAGGAGTTTAGGCATATGTTAACTTACTGTGCGAATTTTGAAGGACCAATCGCGATACGTTATCCAAGAGGAAAGGTATATTGTGGTTTAGAAGAACATCAGGAATCTATCGCGTATGGTAAAAGTGAGTGTATCTACCTTGAGAAAGACATTGCATTAGTTGCAGTAGGCAGCATGGTGAAGACAGCAGTTAGGGTACGTGAGGCATTGAAACTAAGAGGGTATCAGGTAACGCTTATCAATGCTCGTTTTGTTAAGCCTGTAGATACGGACATGTTAGATTCCCTTTCCTGCAGTCATAAGTTGATTGTATGTATGGAGGAAAACGTAAAACGTGGAGGCTTTGGCGAATATGTGGCTTCTTATCTAAAAGAAACAGGCAAAAATAGTGTTGACGTATTGAATATCAGTATTCCAGATCAGTATGTAAAACACGGCAGCGTAGAGCAGCTTTATGAAATGCTAGGATTAGATGCAGACGCCATTGTGGAAAGGATTTTGAATAATTTATGAAAGAACGTTTAGATGTACTGCTTGTTAGACATGGTTTAGCACAGTCTAGAGAGAAAGCAAAAGCAATCATTATGTCTGGCAGTGTATTGGTCAATGGACAAAGAGAAGACAAAGCTGGCATGACATTTGATGATAAAGCGCAGATTGAGGTAAAAGGGCATGTAATGAAATATGTGAGCCGTGGTGGTTACAAATTAGAGAAAGCCATGGAACAGTGGAATTTTTCACTAGAGGACAAGGTTTGTATGGATGTTGGTTCCTCTACAGGTGGATTTACGGACTGTATGCTTCAAAATGGGGCAAGAAAAGTATTTGCAATTGATGTAGGAACGAATCAGCTCGCTTGGAAATTACGTCAGGACGAGCGTGTTGTCAGCATGGAGAAAACCAATATACGCTATGTGACACCAGAAGATATCGGTGAGCCAGTATCCTTTGTGTCTATTGACGTGGCATTTATTTCCTTAACAAAAGTACTTCTGCCAGTAAAAAATCTGTTAGGAGAAGACGGAGAAATTGTATGTCTTATCAAACCACAGTTTGAAGCTGGAAGAGAAAAGGTTGGGAAAAAAGGTGTTGTACGTGATGAGAAGGTTCATGAGGAAGTAATCAAACTTGTTGTCGATTATGCAAGAAGTATAGGTTTTGTTCCTTGTGAATTAGACTATTCACCAATAAAAGGGCCAGAAGGTAACATTGAATATTTATTGCATTTAAAATTATCAGGGGAAGAGACAAACGATTGGGATACCGTAATTAAGGAACTGGTAAAAGAATCTCATAGCCAGCTGGCAAATGGATAAATAATAAAGGTAGGAGAAGGTTATGAATCGCTTTTGCATCATTGTAAATAGTGAAAAGGACACGAATTATCAAACAGCACGAGAAATTGTGAAATTTATAGAAAGCAGGGGCAAGACTTGTTTCTTGACATCTGACTTAGGTAATGAGGCTGATGGTACATTTACAAATGTAGAGGACATACCAAAAGATACAGAGTGTGCAATCGTATTAGGCGGGGATGGTACGATTCTACATGCAGCGAAAGATTTATTACACCTGGATATTCCTATATTGGGGGTCAATATGGGGACTGTAGGGTATTTAGCCGAAATAGAAACACAGAATATGAAATCCGCCTTGGAAAAAGTGTTTCAGGATAAATGTAAAATTGAAAAACGATTGATGTTATATGGTAGAATTAGCCGGAAAGAGAAAAGGAGTATTGAAGACCATGCGCTCAATGACATCGTATTGTCTAGAGGAGGACAGTGTCGATTAATTGTGATACATTTGTATATCAATGATTTTTTGATTGATACATATGTAGCAGATGGGCTTATTGTATCAACTCCAACTGGTTCAACCGGTTACAACCTGTCTGCGGGAGGTCCAGTAATGAAACCTGGAATTAATGCTTTAGTTGTTACGCCAATCTGTCCACATTCGTTGAATAAGAGAAGTTTTGTTATTTCTTCAGAGGATAAAATACGTTTAGAGATTGGGCAGCGAAAAGAGTCCATGCAAGATGAAGCAATCGTATATTTTGATGGTTGCGAAGAAAGCCAGTTAAAATCAGGCGATGTTGTCGAGATAAAGAGAGCAGATGAATGCACAAAAATCATTAAGATTACTGAGGATAGTTATTTTGGCATTTTAAAGAACAAACTCGGGAAAGAGAGGGTGTAAAAACGATGAAAGTTGGCAGACAGACCAAAATAATTGAGTTAATTAACAAATTTGATATAGAGACGCAGGAAGAGTTAGCGGATCGCTTGAATGCGGCTGGCTACAATGTAACCCAAGCTACCATTTCGCGTGATATTCGTGAATTAAAACTTACCAAAGTTTCAGTGGAAGGAAATCGTCAGAAATATATTATTCTACAGAATCAGGAGTCTGGTTTGTATGAAAAATATGTACGTATATTGTCAGATGGTTTGATTTCTATGGATTTTGCACAGAATATTCTAGTTTGTAAAACGGTTAGCGGTATGGCAATGGCGGTAGCAGCTGCATTAGATAATTTAAATATTAACGGAATTGTAGGCTCTATTGCAGGGGATGATACCATTATGTGCGCCATTCGTCATGAAGAAGATGTCGTAGCGGTAATGGATAAAATTAATAAGCTTGTAAATGGAAAATAATTAATGACAAGGTGAATCACTTAGAGGCATTGGTATTGATTGAAAGGTCGATACCAATGCTTTTTTTGAAAGAAAATAGTTGACAGATAAAAAATACTGTTTTATACTAACTGTATTAATATAAATAGTACACCTAATACACATAGTACGGTGTGAAAGGAGAAGTTATGATTCATATTGATTATAAGGATTCACGTCCGTTGTATGAACAGATTAGCAATAAGCTTGCGACTCTAATACTTCATGGCGTTTTTGAACCAGACAGCCAGCTTCCATCTGTTCGAAATCTTGCAGTGGAACTTGCGATTAATCCAAATACCATACAAAAGGCATATGCGGATCTAGAACGCAAAGGATATACCTATTCCGTTAAGGGAAAGGGAAATTACGTATCAGATACGTCGAAGATTCAGGAGGAAAAGAAGATGGAAGTAATCGAAAAATTAAAGTCTTTGCTGAAAGAGGCTAGTGAACTTGGAATTGGATTAGAAGAGATGGAACAGCTGCTAAAGCAGTCTTACTCCAAAGAGAATAATCAGGAAGCAAAGTAAAGGGATGTAATAGGAGAGTGGAAAGATGATCGATATAAAAAATGTAACAAAGGCATTTGATGATATTTGTGCGGTTAATCATGTAAATATTACGATACAGGAAGGAATGATATTTGGCCTTATTGGTACCAATGGAGCGGGTAAAAGTACACTGCTTCGAATGATGTGTGGAGTGTTCAGACCGGACCAGGGCGAAATAATCGTTGATGGGGAGCCTGTATACGATAACGTAAAAATAAAAAGTGAGATTTTCTATCTGTCAGATGAGCAGTACTTCTTTACAGAGGCTACACCAGGAAGTATGGCAGAGTATTATAGTGGAATTTATCCAAAGTATGATACAGAGAGATTTTATAGTCTATTAGACAAATTTAAGTTAGATAAAAAAAGGAAGATGAAAACATTTTCAAAGGGTATGAAAAAACAAGTGGCATTTCTTCTTGGAATATGTGCCAATACAAAGTATCTGTTATGTGATGAAACGTTTGATGGCTTGGACCCTGTTATGCGTCAAGGAATTAAGAGCTTGTTTGCTAAGGAAGTTGCGGAGAGAGATTTCACTCCAATTATTGCTTCTCATAATCTAAGAGAACTAGAGGATATCTGTGATAGTATTGGATTGTTGCATAACGGCGGTGTACTGTTATCAAAAGATTTGACAGAGTTAAAAGTGGATATTCATAAGGTACAGTTTGTTCTATCAGATGGTAAAGAGATTGAAGATGTGCTAAGTGGTTTCCGGATTATCGGATGCAGCAGGCAGGGAAAACTGGTTACGGCAACATTACATGGTGGAGAAGAACAGATAGTGGAAAGAATGAAGGAGGTTGCCCCTGTATTCTATGAAGTCCTTCCACTTAGCCTGGAAGAAATCTTTATCAGTGAAACGGAGGCAGTTGGTTATGATCTTAAAGACATCATATAAAAATCTGTATGGTATGGAAGCAAAACGGAATGTGTTCCTAACTGCAATCAGTACATTTGGAATTTTTCTGGTTTTACCGTTTTTCTTTCTGCAGAAAATTGTATCATTTGGAACTGATTATGGAGTGGCATTTCGATATGCAAAGAATGATCTGCTTCAAGTTCGGAATATGAGCTTATATCAAATATCCAATGGCAATGATGAACTTGGTGTGATTCTGATTATGTTGGCTATTTTAAATGGAATTACGTTGTTTTCCTATTTATTTTCTAAGAAAAAGCAGGATTTCTATTTTTCACAGCCTGTTACAAGGGAAGCATTATTCTGGATTACGTATATGCAGGGAATTGTCAATATGGTAGTACCTTATGTACTGAATCTCATTCTTGTAATCATTTTGGCAGCAGCAAATCAATGTTTGTCAGGGACGTTTTTTGTAATGTTATTGCAGGCATTTGGAGTATCTGGTTTGCTTTATCTTGCAACGTATTCCTTGACGGTACTTGCGTGTACATTAACAGGAAAATTGTTTAGTGCAGTATTAGGGACAGGAGTATTTCTTGGTTATGGACCTGTTCTATGTGTGATTGCTAATTATCTTTTTGACGGAAGTCTATATAGACTAGATATTGCAGCAAGTAAGATTTATCTGATATCACCAGTTGCTATATTTTCACAGATGTATCATGATAATTGGGATACGTTTCGTTTTGAAAATGAGAGTTCTCTTGGTGCTATGCATTACGATTTTAGACTGCTTATCGCACTGGTACTTATATTTATCATAAGTCTTGTAGTTGCACGAGTTGCATTTCGAAAGAGAAATGCAGGGGAAACAGGTAAAACAATTGTATTTTATTGGACAAAAAAAGTGATAAAGGGATTTTTAGTTGTTATTACCGTGTTATTTTCTGCATGCATATTCCCTTCCATGTACGATGAATATTCGATGAAATATTTCATCATGGGAATTGTAGTTGGTATTGTGTTCAGCATTGTTGTATATGATTTGATTCTAGAACAGAATTGGAAGGGATGTCTTCGAAACTGGAAAGAGCAAGGAATTTATATTGTAATTGCAATCATTGCTGTTGCAAGTGCAAAAGGCTACCAAGATCACTATAAATATAAGGGATTTAACGACATACCCGATGAGTACAGTGCTAAAGAGGCATTGGCAGATGGATGTGTCGTGGTAGGTGAGGATGACACTGAATATTTAGATTGGGATTACGGGTACTCCATGAATTTTCCTATTTACAAGGATATTCAAGGTATTGAGAATCTTGATCAGTTTGTAAAAGATGTAAATACAGGTAAAGATGCAAAACTCAGAATTGTTGGAACAAGTGAAGGCTCAAATGAATACTACGATTATATTTATAAAAATGGTGTAATAGACCGCTATACCACCTATAGTCTTTATGGCGTAGGGGAAACGTATTCAAAACTTGTACGCTTGAGAGGTAAAACAAGCGAAAATGAGGCGGACAGAGTGTATTATGTCCTCACAAATAAGAAAAATACTACATTTGAAGATTTTAAGGAAGAGTTAACAAGTAATGATGCTTGGCACGAGAATTATGAATGTATTCTTTCTTACGAAACAAATAAGACGGATGGAGGTAATGAGCAGTGAACAGGAAAACATCACTCAGAAAATTTTGTATATCTGAATGCAAACGAAATATCTGGCTTTCAGTGATTAGCTTTGTTAGTTTATTTTTGGTACTTCCATTTTCCTTCACAAGACTTATGGTGAGTTTACAGACCGCGTACGGAGTCACTTTTCGTGATGCTAGTGGTTCGATCCTTTTGTCAAGAGACCAGAAGCTGTTTGCACTGACCTACGAGAATGTAGGAATTCCAATTGTACTATGTTTTCTTGCAATCATTCATGGAATTATTCTATTTTCATTTCTGTCATCCAGAAAGAAACAAGACTTCTATTATGGTCAGCCTATAAAAAAGAAAGACTTGTTTTGGGTGACATATCTGCAAGGGGTTGTATATGCAATTGTGCCTTATATGGTTTGTCTCATTATTGTTGCGATTATGGCACTTGCCAATGGATGCTGTTCAAAGGTATTCCTTGGTATTCTGATACGCATTTTTTTCACTAACAGTTTGGCATTTCTTTCGGTTTACTCAGTAGTTGCCGTAGCTTGCTGTTTGACTGGAAAACTGATATTTAGTGTACTTGGTGCAGGCGTTTTATTGGGATATTTCCCAGCACTATATCTAATTGCACAATATATATTCGATGGAAATTTGATTCACTTTGGCAAAGGACTTGTTCGAATCTGTAAAATGTCTCCACTTGCGTATGTGCTTATTTCATTTAAGCGAGTATCTTCCTATTGTTATGGTATTACAACTGGCAGATTGCAAGTGGTTTCCTACAAGCAGACGGACATATTGGGCCTAGCAGCATTCTTTGCAGTTGGTGTTCTAGTTGCAAGGATACTCTTTGTAAAACGTAGTGGGGAAGCAGCAGGCAAGCCCATTTGCTTCAAAAGTGCAAAAAAAATTATCAAAGGATTTTTGGTTGCTTTATTTACTGTTGGAATAACAGCACTGTTTGTTGCGATATTCCATGACGATACAAGATTCTGTAAAATAATCGGAGCATTAGCTGGTATCGTATTTGGAATCTATGTTGTGGATACCTTGATGGAACTTAACTGGAAAGCAAGTTTGATAAACTGGAAAACACAATGGATTTATGCACTTATTGCAATAGCAGCAGTCACCTTATTGTATAATTATAGTTATCAATTCCGCTATAATGGTTTTTCTGATATTCCAAAGTATTATACGATAGAACAGGCACAGAAGGATGGATGTGTCATTATAGATTGTGATGAAATCATAAAAGGTGAGGATAGAATTGAGCAGTTTATGTCAGATGTGGAAAATGGGAAAGAAGGCATGATTCGTGTTGTAGAGAAAGGTTATGGTGAGATTGCATATTTTGATTATGTATATAAAAATGGTTTTATCACATGCTACAATAAGTACAACTTGTTTAGTACTGGGGAAAAATATCCATATCTAAAGAAAGTGAAAGGTCACTTTGAAGACGATGAAGAGAAGGCAGATAAAACGTATTATATTTTGACAGATAAAAAGGACTTAACCTTTGATGATTACAGAAGATGGATGAAAGATACGGAAGGAAAAATTGAGTATAACGTTAATTGTATTTTCGTAAAACCAGAGCGATAGCTGTATGTCCTATGAATGAAATGCAAAAGGCTAAAGAAGCCAGGAGATTGTTTCATACGTCTCCTGGCTTATCTTATAGTTAGTGTTTGCTTGACATACCTCTTATTTGAGAATATAATCCAATTATAATGTTTTTGATACATATATGACTAAATGAATCTACATCACGGTATAAATACATCTTTGGTCGACTTAATTATTTTACAAAATTATAGAAGGGAGGATTATCTGCTAGAGGATAAGCTTTGTTTTGTAAATAAAATTAAAGGAGAAGATAACATGTTCCATACAGAAGAAGATGTCTTTAGAAGAAAGAACTGGCTTTTTATGATAAGCTGGGCAATTGTGATAGCTATTTTGAATTTAGCATTTATTGGTGAATTTTTAAAGGGAGCCAAAGCTATTCAGTTCCTAATAATTCTATTATTTATTTCTGTTGCTCCATACCTATTGACCTGTCTGTATTACAAAAAAACCAACGGTCTTGGCAGAAAAATTGCAGACTTTGGAATTGCATCTTTATGTACCTACGTCCTTATCACTTTATTTAACGCTAATTCAATCGGGAATGCTTTGTTTTTGATACCATTTGTTCTATGCTTGCAGATTTATTCCAATTTTAAAATTAATCTAAGATTTACGGTAATTGCTTTTGCAGAAGTTCTTTTTGCCATTATCTACTGGTATGTGGCAAGGGGCTGGTCGAGTGCAATGTATGTGGCAACCTATGAAACATTAGTTGCGGTGTATGCTCTCCTAATCCTGTTTTCTTGCATCTCTAGTAAAATTCAAAGCCAGAGCAATGCATGGCGTCTGGGCAGAATTGAAGAACAGGCGGAAAATGCGGAAAAGAGAACCAATAGTATCTTAGAAACATCAAATGAAGTTGCCACACAAATAAAACAGATTAAGTCCAGTATTGATAACAATACAGAACTGGTAGAACAGATGAACAGTTCCATGGGAGAAGTAAACCATGGAATGGAAGAGGTCTCTAACTCTTTAGCTACTCAGATAAATGCCACCGAGACCATTCAAAAATCTATTGATCAGGTTGCAAACCTTGCAAGTGAGCTGGTTGCCAATTCAGAGCAGTCAAAGGAAAATGTCGAGTTAAGCAGTCAGAATATTGAACAGGTCAAAATAATTACCAAGCGAGTAAAAGGAGATTCTATCCTAGTAAATGAACAGATGAAGATTCTTGTAGAAAAGGCCAATACAGTTCGTTCTGTCATTGATGTTATTCATGATATTGCATCTCAAACAAACTTACTAGCCTTAAATGCCTCTATTGAAGCTGCCCGTGCTGGCGAGGCAGGTAAGGGATTTGCAGTTGTAGCAGATGAAATTCGTGTCCTTGCAGACTCTACCAAGGACTCTGTTGGACAAATCGAAAAACTTCTGCAAGAGTTAGAGGACAGTTCCGACAAGGCAGATGAGCGCCTTTCGTCTATGTTAGAAGGAATGGAAGAACAGAACACTCGCATTGACGATACCTATAACAGTTTAAATCTTGTAACGACGAATCTCTTAGAATTGATGAAAGACATGGCGAGCATTTCTGATCAAATGAATGTCGTACAAGGGGAGACTGCTTCCGTTGTGCAATCAGTTAATGAGATGTCCGATGTCTCAGAAAAGGTTTCTGCAACCGCAACGGAAGTTTATAAACTTAGCAATTCCGCTAAAATGGAATCCGAAAAAGTTAGTGATTCCGCTGTTGTCATAGCAGAAAGTATGCAGAATTTAGCACAGTAGAGAATACTCATTCAAGGCACAATAGGAAGAATTGTCCCTTGAAAAGCTAGCGTGTGTTCTGAAAATTGTACCTAATAAAGTACAGTACAATGCAGAACACACGCTATTTATTTGACAGAAGTACTTGTAACTTGCGAAATTTGGTGTTAAAATGTAACAGGTTATTTATTTCATATTTAAAGGAGGAGAATGATTGTGTCAGGACATTCTAAGTTCGCCAATATCAAACATAAAAAAGAGAAAAATGATAAGGCTAAAGGTAAGATCTTTACTATCATCGGCCGTGAAATCGCGGTAGCCGTTAAAGAAGGTGGTGCAGATCCGCTTAACAATAGCCGTCTTCGTGATGTAATAGCTAAGGCAAAAGCGAATAACATGCCCAACGATACAATTGAACGTGGTATCAAAAAAGCTGCTGGTGATTTAGCTGGCGTTAATTACGAAACTGTTACTTATGAGGGATATGGACCGAATGGTATCGCATTAATTGTAGTAGCATTAACAGATAATAAGAATAGAACAGCTTCCAACGTACGTAACGCATTTACAAAAGGAAATGGTAACGTTGGTACTCCAGGCTGTGTATCATATATGTTCGACAAAAAAGGACAAATCATCATCGACAAAGAAGAATGCGACATGGATGCAGACGACTTAATGATGATGGCATTAGATGCTGGAGCAGAAGACTTTAACGAAGAAGATGACAGCTTTGAAGTGCTAACAGATCCTGATTCGTTCAGCACTGTTCGTGAAGCACTTGAAAAAGAAGGAATCAAGATGGTTCAGGCTGAGGTTACAATGATTCCTCAGACATATGCTCAGTTAACGGATGAAAAGGATATTAAGTTCTTCCAGAGAACACTTGATCTTTTGGATGAGGATGATGATGTGCAGGAAGTATATCATAACTGGGATGAGCCGGATGAGGATGAAGAATAGAGGTTTCAAGGCTTACAGCTAAGGAAATAAAGCAAGCAGACTATTAAGAGTTACAAGAGTAATAGTTTAGCTTGCTTTTTTCAATAGAACCAGCATTATTACTATGATATAGATACTAGCGATAGATGATTTTTGTATATAATGGAATAAAATTGCGTATAGGAGAATGAAGAGATGAACAAGATCGAATATATTATTTCCACATTAAAAACCTTAGTTGAGATACCAAGTCCGTCAGGCTTTACTAAAGATGTAATGACATTTGTTGAAAAGGAAGTAGCAAAACTGGGCTATGCTAGCTATTACACCAACCGCGGTGGGCTTATTATAGACGTAAAAGGAAATTCTGACAAAACCATTGGACTTTCTGCTCATGTAGATACCTTAGGAGCTATGGTTCGTTCCATCAATTCTGATGGTACGATAAACTTTACAGAAGTAGGTGGCTATACACTACAAAGCGTAGAAGGCTGTTACTGTAAACTTCATACAAGAGCAGGAAAGGTATACACAGGGACAATTTTATGTAAAAGCTCTTCTGTACATGTTTTTGAAGACGCTAGAACCTTGGAACGTACAGAAAAGAATATGCTAATCCGTCTAGACGAAGAGGTTTCCAATAAAGAAGATGTTGAAAAACTAGGGATTATGGCAGGAGATTACATAAGCCTAGATCCAAAATTTGAATATACAGAATCAGGATTTATTAAGTCTAGACATCTGGATGATAAAGCAAGTGTGGCAGTTTTATTGGGACTCTTAAAAGAAATGAAGGAAGAAAACATAATTCCGGTAAATAATTTAAAGATACTCATTAGCAACTACGAGGAAGTTGGATTCGGTGCCAGCTATCTTCCAGAGGATATTGAAGAGATGCTTGCCATTGATATGGGTGCAATGGGAGACGATTTGAATGGTTCTGAAGTGAAAGTATCCATTTGTGCGAAAGATTCAAGTGGACCTTATGATTACGATATGACTAACCGTCTCATTGCTTTGGCAAAAGAAAATGAGATTCCTTATGTAATTGATGTGTTTCCTCATTACGGCTCTGATGTATCGGCAGCGCTTCGTGGTGGAAACAACATTCGAGGAGCTTTGATAGGGCAAGGGGTTAATGCATCTCATGGAATGGAAAGAACCCATGAAAAAGGATTAATGGCGACACTTAAGCTGGTTAAGGCTTACGTTTTAAGTAATAATCAATAGAGTTTTACTTAAAGAGAAAGATATTGCAAGCCGACCAATCTTTTAGCACTAAATGATTCTATTTAGGCGGCTCGTGCAGGGAAACATGGCAAAGGTTTTGCAGTTGTAACAGATACCATTTCCAATATGGAAGAAGCATTAAACGATCATACAAAAGATGCAGGAGCGGTTTCAGAAGCCGCTTATATGCTTCAAGTAGAACCAATAACAAATCATATAAAAAGTCAACCTTATGCAAAATAGAGGTTGACTTTTTTGGCGGAATCATTTACCATAAAAGCTGTATATCAAGCAAAAAGACTAATACCTGTCATGCGAAGAATGTAATTTCAGGTGTTAGTGTTTTAATATAGATGTTTGGAGGACAAGAATTGTATGACTAAGGTAGAACAATACAAAAGAGCCGTGTTGAATGGCAGTTTATTAACAAAGCAAGAGGCATTGGAATTAGTGAATGAAGATTTGGAAGAATTGTGTCATGCCGGAAATGAAATTCGAAAACATTTCTGCAATGATGCATTTGATATTTGTACGATTATTAACGGGAAAAGCGGGAAATGTTCAGAAAACTGCAAGTTTTGTGCGCAATCAGCATTTTATAAGACAGAAGTAGAATCATATCCGCTTCTTCATACGGATAAAGTTGTAGAACAGGCTAAGTATAATGAGGAAAGAGGTGTACTAAGATATTCTATCGTAACTTCAGGAAAACGTTTAAATGATGAAGAAGTAAGCCAAGTTTGTGACATGGTGAAAGCAATACGCAAAGAAACAGGAATCTCTGTATGCGGGTCTTTCGGATTACTGAAGGAAGAACAGTATGCCAAACTGAAACAGGCTGGTATTTCAAGAGTACATAATAATTTGGAATCATCAAGAAAGAATTTTAGAAATGTATGCACTACTCATTCCTATGAAGATAAAGTAGAGGCGATAGAAGCTGCTAAGCGAGCAGGTTTAAATGTCTGTAGTGGCGGCATTATGGGACTAGGGGAAACGATGGAAGACAGGATTGATATGGTGATT
>DBKX01000023.1:10430-12199 GCA_002297865.1 Lachnoclostridium sp. UBA739 | reverse complement strand
TTCGCGAACTTGGTATTCGTTCTATTCCTGTTAATATGCTGAATCCCATTCCAGGAACTCCATATGAAAAAAATGAACGTTTGACTAATGACGACATGTGCAGAATCGTGGCAATTTTCCGATTTTTAGTTCCAGATGCATCAATCCGCCTTGCTGGTGGAAGAGGGTTATTGCCTGATAAGGGGAAAGCTTGTTTCCAGTCAGGTGCCAATGCAGCCATATCTGGAGATATGCTTACTACACAAGGAATTACCATTGAAACAGATATGGCATTGCTAAAAGAATTAGGATTTAAGCCAGTGCTGTGGAATAAGTGAGGGAGTTGTCACCCTCGCTTTTTAAATCCTGTAACACTAACTGTTGCCACTTTATTATCAAGCTCATCGGCAATTGCAATCTCATAAAAACAAGTACTACGGCCTTCCTTAACGCATTTGGATTTTGCAATGAGTTTCTTCCCTTTGGCAACTCCAAGAAAGCTGATGTGGCTGTCAACAGACACCGTAACATCTTTATGAAAATTAGAGGCTACCGCGAATGTAAAATCAGCCAATGTGAAAATAGCACCTCCCATAACGGTTCCCACTGCATTTAAGTGGTCTTTTGTAATTTCCATGGAACATATCACTTCATTTTCTGAAACAGATTCAATGTTAGCGCCACAAAGCTTCGTGGCAAATCGATCATTTGCAAATATTACATTTGCTTCTTCGACTAAATTATTCATAGTTCCTCCTATTATGTATTGTGTTTTTTATTATTATACCTTTAACTCAAAACAAATCAAGTAGTTCGACATTATAACCTTGAATGCGATAGATAAAAGTGGTAAACTAAACATACGAGACTTTAATAAAGTAAAGGAATGACGTAAAGTTTACATACTATCACACAAACATAATAGGAGGAAGCGCAAATGAAAGAAATACCTTATAAAATTTACTTAGAAGAAAATGAGATGCCACAACAATGGTATAATGTTAGAGCTGATATGAAGAATAAACCAGCTCCTTTATTAAATCCAGCAACATTACAGCCAGTTACAGCAGAAGAACTTAGTAATATTTTTTGTAAAGAGCTTGTAAAACAGGAATTAGATGAAACAAATCCATACATAGATATTCCAGACGAAATCCGTAATTTTTATAAAATGTATCGTCCATCTCCATTGGTTCGTGCTTACTGTTTAGAGAAGAAATTAGGTACTCCGGCTAAGATTTACTATAAGTTCGAAGGAAATAATACAAGCGGAAGTCATAAACTAAACTCAGCTATTGCACAGGCATATTATGCAAAGCAGCAGGGACTAAAAGGGGTAACTACGGAAACAGGAGCAGGACAGTGGGGAACAGCATTATCTATGGCATGTTCGTATTTTGATTTGGACTGTCAGGTTTACATGGTAAAAGTATCTTATGAGCAAAAGCCATTTCGTCGTGAGGTTATGAGAACTTATGGTGCAAGTGTAACCCCATCCCCTTCTACGACAACCAATGTTGGAAAGAAAATCCTAGAAGAACATCCTGGCACATCAGGAAGTTTAGGCTGTGCAATTTCTGAAGCAGTTGAGGCTGCAACCACGCAGGAAGGTTATCGTTATGTACTTGGAAGTGTTTTAAATCAAGTGCTTCTTCATCAGTCCGTAATTGGATTAGAAACAATGGCAGCTCTTGACAAATATGGTGAAAAAGCAGATATCATCATAGGTTGTGCTGGTGGTGGTTCTAACTTGGGAGGATTGATTTCTCCATTTATGGGGCAGAAGCTAA
>DBKX01000023.1:8616-10409 GCA_002297865.1 Lachnoclostridium sp. UBA739 | reverse complement strand
CTAAGAGGAGAAGCAGATTATCAGTTTATTGCTGTTGAGCCAGCATCTTGTCCAAGTTTAACTCGTGGTGTATATGCATATGACTTCTGCGATACAGGAAAGGTTTGTCCACTTCAGAAAATGTATACCTTAGGAAGTGGGCTTATTCCATCTCCAAACCATGCAGGAGGCTTAAGATATCATGGTATGAGTTCCGTATTATCCCAATTATATGATGATGGATTAATGGAAGCACGTAGTGTAGAACAGACAGCCGTGTTTGATGCTGCTGAGAAGTTTGCGAGAGTAGAGGGAATTCTGCCAGCACCAGAGAGCAGTCATGCAATTCGTGTAGCCATTGATGAAGCTTTAAAATGCAAAGAAACAGGGGAAGAAAAGACAATTGTATTTGGCCTTACAGGAACTGGATATTTTGATATGTTTGCTTATGAAAAATTCCATGACGGAAAGATGACAGATTATATTCCTACTGACGAAGAATTACAGAAAAGCTTTGCCAATTTACCAAAAGTAAATAAATAAGGTTGTAAAAGTAAGCGCAATTTGGCGAGAACCTCATATGATGTAGTGAGGTGAGTCAAAATGATGAAATATGTTATTGGAGTGCTCATTCCATTTATTGGAACGTCACTAGGAGCCGCTTGTGTGTTTTTTATGAAGAATCAAATAAAACCTAGAGTGCAGCAGACTGTACTAGGTGTTGCATCAGGTGTAATGATAGCAGCTTCTATTTGGTCATTGCTTATGCCATGTATTGATATGTCAGAACATCTTGGAAAATTGGCTTTTATGCCAGCAGCAATAGGATTTACTTTAGGAATGGCTTTTTTGATACTAATTGACAAAATTGTACCATTCTTTTGTCTAATGCCAGAGTGTCCTGATTGTGAGCAATGTAAGCCGATTTTGGAACCAAAGAAAAAAGCACGTACTGCAATCAGCAAGACAGGAATGCTGTTGTTAGCAGTGACAATTCACAATATACCAGAAGGAATGGCAGTAGGCGTTGTATTTGCCGGCGTTCTTTACAATAGTTCGCAAGTTACGTTTGCAGGTGCCATGGCACTTGCCATTGGTATTGCCATTCAGAACTTTCCAGAAGGAGCAATTATTTCCATGCCTTTAAAGGCTGAGGGTAGAACGAAGAAAAGATCCTTTTTATATGGCGTTTTGTCTGGAGTAGTAGAACCAATCGCAGCCTTTATTACAATTCTGCTTGCAGAGATCGTAACTCCAGTGTTACCTTATTTTCTCTCTTTTGCAGCAGGCGCAATGCTCTATGTGGTAATTGAAGAATTAGTTCCAGAAGCGAAACAGGATGATAAAACAAAACTTGGAACGATTGGGTTTACCATCGGATTTTTGATTATGATGATATTAGACGTGACATTAGGTTAGTGTTTTATTTCCGAGCAGCTTTGTGCTATACTGTTTTCAGACTGTGTTTGAAAGCGGAGGGTAACAGAGTGAAAAAAGGATTGATAGTAATATGTATGCTCTTAATGCTGTTGGGATGCAAAAAAGAAGAAAAAAAGGAAGAAATATTGCAGGATAATCAGTATTATCTGGTAGCAGCAGATGCTAAGAAATTACGTATAACACTGCCAGAAAATTATTATTACAATGGAGAAGAGAAAGATGTAAGTGTTTTAAAGGCTTATTATCAGAAAAGTTCCACGAAACCTTTGAATTTGTATTATTTTAAGGAATCAGATGACTATTCAGTGGACGATATTGAAATTGAGATGAAAGGATTTTCTAAGAAGTATGAAGATTTGGTTTCATCCAATGAA
>DBKX01000023.1:5980-8608 GCA_002297865.1 Lachnoclostridium sp. UBA739 | reverse complement strand
AACGGATAAAACTGCAATACAGGCAGGTTCCATGAAAGGGTACTATGTGGATGTAAGTTATTCACTTGACAAGAGTGAATCGTATTGTGCAGAGTTTTATTTAGAAAATGATGGTTATGTGATGCATGGAACTATTCGATTAGATGGTGATGATACAGACAATGTGCAAATAACGGAATTGATTCAGAACTTGGTAAATAAGTAGAAAAATAGAATATGAAGAAGAGGCAGTTGTGAATCGAACCAAAAGCTCGATTCACAACTGCCTTTCCCTTATCAAAGTGAGAACACAATATTAAAATACTTGTGTAAAATCAACTTTCAAGACAGTTTAAGAATTACTTTCATGTAAGTCCTGCACAGTATCGCACAAAACTGCCAAATATTACATAAAGAAATGTGCTTTACCGCAAAAAACGAAAATGATATAATAGTTAGCATGCTATGCATTTATAAGGATAGGATACGTTTAAAGAGCGAATCCTATCCTTATCTTATGCAGAAATTGACTAAAGGAGGAAAGAGCATATTTATGTTAAAAACGTTAGTGGCTCAGATTAAAGAGTACAAAAAAGATACCATTATAACTCCGATATTTATTGTTTTCGAAGTAATTTTGGAGATTCTGATTCCATTCCTTATGGCGTCTATTATCGACAAAGGGATTGCAAAAGGCGATATAAGACACATATGCCTAGTAGGAGGTATTATGCTTGTGATTGCATTTGTTTCCTTGGCTTGCGGAGCGTACGCCGGCAAGACAGCAGCAAAAGCAAGTACAGGATTTGCTAAAAATGTTAGAAAAGCGATGTTTGAAAATATACAGACATTCTCATTTGCTAATATTGATAAATATTCGACTGCAGGTCTGGTTACTAGACTTACAACGGATGTTACCAATGTCCAGAACTCTTATCAGATGCTGATTCGTATCTGTGTTCGAGCACCAATTATGTTAATTAGTGCAATGGTAGCAGTTGTTATAATAAGTCCAAAACTGGCAGCTATTTTCTTAGGAGCAATCATATTCTTAGGGGCAGCTTTAGCCATTATTATTATGGTTGTATTTCCTATCTTTACGAAACTATTCAAGAAATATGATGCACTGAATGCCAGTGTGCAAGAAAACATCAACGCAATTCGTGTGGTAAAAGCATATGTTCGAGAAGATTATGAGATGAATAAGTTTCAGAAGGCAAGTAAAAGTTTATACGATTTGTCAGTAAATGCAGAAAAGATAGTGATATTGAATGCTCCAATTATGCAGTTAACTGTTTACTCCTGTATCTTACTAATTTCGTGGCTAGGGGCCAAGATGATCGTTGGGGGGACTTTAAAAACAGGACAGTTAATGAGTTTATTTACCTATACAATTAGTATTCTTGTCAGTTTGATGTTAATATCCATGGTATTTGTTATGGTTACCATGTCAAAAGCTTCAGCAGAGCGTATTGCAGAAGTAATTAATGAAAAGTCAGATCTTTGCAACGGACCATCTCCAATCTATGAAGTTGCAGATGGATCAATCGTATTTCGCGATGTGTCATTTGCTTATAAAAAAGATGCTAAGGAGAATGTCCTTGACCATATAAATTTATCAATTCAACCAGGTGAAACCATTGGAGTAATCGGGGAAACTGGTAGTGCCAAAACCAGCTTTGTACAATTGATTCCTCGTTTGTATGATGCAACAGAAGGTGAGGTTTTCGTTGGTGGGCAAAATGTAATGAATTACGATTTGGATACTCTTCGTAATGAAGTGGCAATGGTACTTCAGAAAAATGTATTATTTTCAGGCTCCATTAAGGAAAATTTACGCTGGGGTAATAAAGAGGCTACAGATGAGGAATTAATTCATGCTTGTAAGTTAGCCCAGGCACATGATTTTATTATGACATTCCCAGATGGTTATGATACTCATATTGAACAGGGTGGTAATAACGTATCAGGTGGGCAGAAGCAAAGACTTTGTATTGCCAGAGCGCTCCTTAGAAAGCCGAAGATTCTCATATTAGATGATTCTACCAGTGCGGTAGACACGAAAACAGATGCATTTATTCGAAAAGCATTTCGTGAAGAAATACCAAATACTACAAAGATTATCATTGCACAACGAATTTCATCGGTGCAGGATGCAGATAAGATTCTTGTTCTAGAAGATGGCAAAGTAGAATCCTTTGGTTCCCACGAAGAATTATTACAAACAAGCGCCATCTATCGTGATATCTACGAATCACAAACGAGAGGAGACAGCCAGGATGAATAACAAAAAGAAAAAAATAAATGCTAAAACGCTGCCTGTTTTCAAGCGTTTGTTCGGATATATTTTAAGAAACTACAAACTTCAGGTGGTCGCTGTTGTAGCGTTAATTCTGGTTAGTGCCATTGCTAATATTGCTGGTACTTTATTTATGAAAAACCTCATTGATAATTACATCGTGCCATATATTGGTGATGGAAATGCTAATTTCGCTCCACTTTTAAAAGCAATCAGTGGAATGGCAGTTGTCTATGGTGTTGGTGTATTTTCTACCTGGGCTTATTCCCGTATTATGGTGGAGGTAGCACAGGGAACGCTGAAACGTATCAGAGATGACGTGTTCGGTCATATGGAAACATTGCCAATTC
>DBKX01000023.1:0-5938 GCA_002297865.1 Lachnoclostridium sp. UBA739 | reverse complement strand
GTGTATATACCAATGATACGGATACGTTAAGACAAATGATTAGTCAAAGCATGCCACAGTTATTTTCTGGTATGGTTACGATTGTTGGGGTTATTATTTCCATGTTCCTTTTAAGTATTCCAATGACTTTGCTTACCTTTATTATGATTGGTATTATGTATACAGTTACTAAAATAGTCGCTGGAAAATCAGGCGTTTACTTTGGTAAGCAGCAGCAGAATCTTGGTAAGGTCAATGGTTTTATTGAAGAAATGATGGAAGGTCAGAAAGTAATTAAGGTTTTCTGTCATGAGGAGGAAAGTATTGAACAATTCAATGAACTCAATGAAGAGTTATTTGAAAGTGCCAACAATGCCAATAAATATGCCAATGTGTTAATGCCTATTATGGGTAACATTGGTAACATTTTTTATGTCTTAACTGCTATTATAGGAGCACTACTTTCCTTGTATTCTGTAAGTGGTTTTACTCTTGGTGGTCTAGCGGCGTTCTTACAGTTTACAAGAACTTTAAACCAACCAATTGCCCAGATGTCACAGCAGCTTAACTCTGTAATCATGGCATTAGCAGGAGCAGAGCGTATCTTTACCTTGTTAGATGAAGAGCCAGAGATGGATGAAGGTTATGTAGAACTAGTAAATGCAATGGTTAAGCCAAATGGTCAATTAGAAGAGACAAAGGAACGTACCGGAGTTTGGGCTTGGAAGCATACCCATCAGTCAACTGGTGAAGTTGAGTATAAAAAAATGGAGGGTGACGTTGTTTTTGACCACGTAGACTTCGGTTATACAGACGAGAAAATGATCTTACATGACATTGAACTATACGCAAAACCTGGTGAAAAGATTGCATTTGTTGGTGCAACAGGTGCTGGCAAAACAACCATTACCAACTTAATCAACCGATTCTATGATATTCAAGATGGAAAAATCCGATATGATGGAATTAATATTAATAAAATTAAAAAGGCTGATTTAAGACGTTCCTTAGGAATCGTATTACAGGATACTCATTTATTTACAGGAACTGTAATGGAAAATATCCGTTTTGGTAAATTGGACGCAACGGAAGAGGAAGTAATTGCAGCAGCAAAACTAGCCAATGCCCATCATTTTATCAAACATCTTCCAGAAGGCTATCACACAATGCTTACTGGCGACGGTGCAAACCTTTCACAAGGACAGCGTCAGCTTTTATCCATTGCGAGAGCGGCCGTAGCCAATCCACCAGTATTGATACTTGATGAGGCAACTTCCAGTATTGATACCAGAACAGAAAAAATTGTGCAGGAAGGTATGGATAGGCTGATGGAAGGAAGAACTGTATTTGTTATAGCCCATCGTTTATCAACCATCAAAAACTCTAACGTTATCATGGTATTAGATAAGGGACATATTATTGAACGTGGGGACCATGAAAGCCTGCTTGAGAAAAAAGGTATCTATTATCAATTATATACAGGTGCATTAGAACAAGATTAATGCTATACTATAAGAGCTTTGTCAATTTGGATAAAGCTCTTATTTAAATTCCTTTTTTATCAGGTAATATATTAGGAGAAAACTATGAAGCAAGCTATCTTACTAGTCAGTTTCGGAACAAGTAATAAGGAAACGCGTGAGAAGACGTTCTTTGCCATACAAAGAGAAGTTGAGAAACAGTTTCCTAAGTATTTGGTCTATCACGCATTCACAGGTGAGAAGATTATTAAAAAAATAAAGGAAAAAGAAGGCGTTCAAATTTCGAATTTGAAAGAAACCCTAGAGCAGATTCGAGAACATGGTATAAAAAAACTGATTGTGCAGCCTACTTATGTGATTTGTGGTATGGAATATGAGAAAATGGTACAGGAAGTATCTGAACATTTAGATAAATTTGATTCTGTTGTTTTCGGAAAGCCTCTTCTTAGTGAAAGGGAGGATTATGAGAAAGCAGCAGAGGTGGTAAAGGTACATGTACCAGTAAAGTCAAAAGAGGAAGCAGTTGTATTTATGGGGCATGGAACGAAAAAGTCGGGGACCCAGTGTTATACAATAATGGATGAGATTCTTAAGAAAAATGGTCATAGAAACATTTATATGGCTGCTATGGATGGAGATCCTTCCATACAGGATGTAATCAAAAAAATGGAAGAACAGCCATACGAAAAAGTTATGCTGATTCCATTTTTAGTAGCGTCAGGCTATCATGCACGTAAGGATATGATTGGGCAGCAAAAGGATTCATGGAAGAATCTCTTATTGAATAAAGGATATAAAGTAGAGTATCTGTTAACGGGGCTTGGTGAGTATCCACAGATACAAAAGCTCTATTGTGAACATATTAGAAAGGCGAGGAAGAAATGTTAAATAATCTGAATTCAAATGTGAGTAAGTTAAATGAAGAGGCAATGAGAGCCGCAAAAGAACACTGGGATCATATTGGCAAACCGATTGAGGGGCTCGGTCTGTTAGAAGATATGGTAATTAAAATTGCAGGAATGCAAGAAAAAGAAAATGTAGATATTGGGAAGAAAGCAATTGTTATCATGTGCAGCGACAATGGAGTTGTGGAGGAAGGAATTGCACAAACCAGTCAGGAAGTCACTGCCCTTGTAACAGAGAATTTTGGAAAAGGAATTACTTCAGTCAATGCAATGGCAAAAGGTTCTGGTGCCTATGTTTTTCCAGTTGATATTGGTGTGGCAAGAGATATAGAGCAAGAGGGAGTCTTAAACAAGAAAATTGCCTATGGAACCAAAAATATGAAAAAAGGTCCAGCAATGACCAAGGAGCAAGCTTTGCGTGCAGTTCAAACAGGTTTTGAATTAGTCCAAGTGTTAAAGGATGAAGGATTTACCATGATTGGTACAGGTGAAATGGGAATTGGAAATACCACCACAGCTAGTGCAATCATAAGTGTATTACTGGAAGCACCAGTGGAAGAGGTAACCGGGCATGGTGCTGGATTATCAGATGAAGGTGTGAAACATAAGATTGAAGTCATTAAAGAAGCAATTGCCGTGAATCAGCCGAACAAAGAGGACCCAATCGATGTTATCCGAAAAATCGGTGGTTTTGATATTGCAGGTCTAACAGGTGTTTTTTTAGGAGGGGCAATCTGTCAGATACCGATAGTAATTGATGGCGTCATTTCTCTTGCAGCAGCCTTGCTTGCAAAAGCGGTAGATCCGAATTCGGTTGCATATATGCTTCCTTCCCATCTTGGAAAAGAACCAGCAAGCAAACGTGCAATGAAAGAATTGGGTCTTGAACCAATTATCCACGCCAATCTGGCATTAGGTGAAGGTACTGGTACGACTTTGTTATTCTCTATGCTTGATTTAGCAATGAGTGTGTACAATCAGAATAAGACATTTTCGGATATCAATGTGGAAGAGTATCAAAAGTTTGATCAAGATGCGAAATAATAAATGGGAAAATATGGATTGATTCCTGCGGGTTAAATACAGTATAATAAATAGATGAGAAGATACGGAAAAGGATAAGGAGCGGTTACATTGTATTGTATCAGTATTAGTTTTAAAACAGCACCCTTGGAGGTTCGAGAAAAGTTTGCATTTTTAAAAGAAGAAGCAGTAGAGTTCTCTTCATTGGCTATCTCAAATTCAGCAATTAAGGAATGTATGGTGTTGTCAACCTGCAACCGGACTGAAGTTTATTTTACAGGAGCGAAACATGCGCTAGAAGAGATGGAGCTGTTATTATCACAATATAAGAAAATTGAGCGTGAACAGGCAATAAGGTACTATAATATATTTTTAAAAGAAGCAGCAGTTCGTCATGCATTTGCTGTTACAAGCGGGATGGATTCCATGGTGTTAGGAGAAGATGAAATATTAGGTCAGGTAAAAGATGCTTATCAGCTTGCATTGGAACACCATACTACCAATTATATTCTAAATACTGTTTTTCAAAATGCTATGAACTGTTCCAAAAAGATAAAAACGGATACCAATTTATCAAAGACGCCAGTTTCCATAGGAACATTAGTAGCCAATGAGCTATTTCATTTCCAAAAGGAGAAAAAGAATGTGTTTATTGTTGGTTTAACTGGGAAAATGGGAACGATTATTATGAAAAACATCTACGATAAACATGGTATTATGGTAACAGGAAGCACAAGAACGGTAACCAGCCATTATGAGAAGGAATATCCTCATGTTCGGGTTGTGGACTATAGGAAACGTTATGAGTATTTAGAGGAAGCTGATATAGTAATCAGTGCGACGTCAAGTCCCCATTATACAATTACGAAGGAAGAGCTTAAGAATCACATTACCAGTGAGAAAAAGCGTTTGTATATTGATTTAGCAGTTCCAAGTGATATTGATAAAGCTGTGGAAGAGATAGGAAATATTACGTTATATAACATTGATTATTTTGAACATCTATCAAGGCATAATAATCACAAAAAAGAAAAAGAAATTGAACTTGGTAAAGAAATAATGGAACAGGAATTAGATGAAACTTTGAAAATACTTGAATTCCATAATTTTATACCATATATGAAGCGTGTGAAAAAACTTTTTGAAACCCAAAATTTTGAAACGGTTATGTACCAGTTAAGAGATCAGGAGAATTACGAGAACTTAAGTGTAGTATTAGATGCATTCAGACGTCTTGGGACAGAGGAATAATAAATAACCACTTAAGTAATCAGAAAGGCAGGATTTTATATGGCGTATTTTCCATTTTTTATAGATATTCAGGACAAACACTGCCTTGTAGTAGGGGGAGGAGCTGTGGCAAGTCGTAAGGTAAATGTGCTTCTATCTTTCGGTGTATATATTACTGTGGTGGCACCTGTAATATGCGATGAGCTAAAGGAGTTAGAAAAAGAAGAAGCAAGACTAATATTGTTAGAGCGAGAATTTCAAACAACAGACATCAGTCAGTCCTTTTTTGTAATTGCAGCAACCAGCAATGCTACAGTGAATGAAGCTATCAGTGTTTTGTGTAAGCAGGCAAACACCCTAGTCAACGTAGCAGACAGCAGGGAGAATAGTAATTATTTATTCCCATCTATTGTAAAACGTGGGGATGTAGTGGTTGGTACGTCCACGTCTGGTAATAGCCCTGATTTAGCAAAATGGGTTCGTACACAGCTAGAAGAAGCTATACCAGATTATGTTGCAGAGCTTACTGCTTCTCTAGGAATGTATCGTGATGTAATAAAGGAACGAGTACCGTCTAAAGAGAAGAGAAAAGAGGCATTTAAGGAATTATTATACCTGGGGATGAAAGCACAAGGGAAGGTGGATGACACCATGTTAGAAAAAGTGCTAAAAGACTTGAAGTAATTGCTGATTCAGTGGGAAAATAGTTGACATCCTAGTTGCCTCCTTTTAAAATAGAAAGAAAGAATGTTTTTCCATTTTTAATTTGAAGGGAGGCACATAATGTTAAAAAAAATTAAGCGGTATTTGGTTTTTTTATGTGTGTTTGCACTGGCAACCACCAACATTGTAGAACTGGATTCATACATTGAAGAAGGAACGTTAGAAACTGCATCCATTGATACTTCAAAGGTTTCAGAAAAAGAGTCAGAATCATGTACGAATGATGTAACGATTGGGGAAGAAGAGTCAGAAAAGCCGCAGGAAGATATAACGGCAACAGCCATACCATTACTAGATAAAGAACAATCGCTTAAAGAGCAGGAAAAAATTGAGGATTTTAAAGATACCAGTTTGAAAACAGTATCTTATTACATACATACTTATCAGAAACTTCCGCCTATTTATATTACTAAGAAAGAAGCATATAACTTAGGTGGCAGTTTAGAAGAAGTAATGAATAAAAAAAGCATCGGTGGAGATTATTTTGGCAATTACCAAGGATTGCTGCCAAAAAAGGAAGGCAGAACTTACAGGGAATGTGATATAGACACATTAGGCACAGATAGCAGGGGAAGAAAGCGGCTTGTGTACTCCAAT
>DBKX01000342.1 GCA_002297865.1 Lachnoclostridium sp. UBA739 | reverse complement strand
TGTGCTCTTTGTAAGCGTTCGCCATCTTCTACCTCGATGTAAATAGGAACTACTTGTTCCCTTCCAAAGTATTTTACAAGACTCTCATAGCCCTCCAATGTTGAAATCATGATATAACTTTGCTTAGAAAGATCAATCTGCCCATCATCAGCAGTAAAGTAAAACCAGTCTCCAAGTACAGTATGATAAACTCTTTCTTCGATAATCTTCCCCTGTTTCTTTAATCTGTCTCTTTCTTCTCTTGTTACAAAATGATACTCAACCCCCTCTGTCTCGCCGGTTCGGATTGGCCTTGTTGTATATAAAATAACGGTATTAAGCTGTTCGCGTAGCCGTTTCATTATTTCCTTGAAAATAGTGTCTTTGCCCGTTGCACTTTTTCCCATTACAATAAATATTTTTGACATTTTTAGTCCTCTCTATTAATTACAAGCACATATTTTTTGTCAATTAATCCTTTTATTGAAAGCCCCGCTTCTATATAAGTACCAATATGCTCTAATATTTCATAAGTAATTCGTTCTCCTGGTGCTAAGATTGGTATTCCTGGCGGGTACAGATTAATAAAGTCTCCCGCAATTTTTCCCTCACTATCTTCTAGCAGACATTGTTCCTTTTTACATAAAAACGCTTCATGTTGCAGCATGGCAACCTCAGCTTCAACTGGTGCATAGGAAATACGATTCGTTTTCTCTTTTAACTCAAGTGCTGCATCAATTCTTTTTAGCGCATCAATTAACCTTACAAAACCTTCTTTTGTGTCTCCTATAGTTGCAATTGCTAAAACGTAGTCAGCTTCCGCCATTTCCATCTGTAACTTGTAATCCGTTAATAGTATATCATAAAGTTTAGTACCTGTCATATTAGTTTCCTTGGTAGAAATGATTATTTTCGATAGGTCTCTCCCCTCATAATTGATTACTCTTAAGTTCCTTAATGACTTTGCTTCCCTATAGAAATCCTTCAGATTAGTAATCAAATTATCAAAGAGTTTTGTCCCTTCTTTCTCTATCATATCAATACACTTATCAATCCCTGCCATAAGTACATAAGATGGACTGGTTGTCTGATAGATTGAGGAATATGTTTTTATTCTATCTAAATCAGCCAGATTACTATTAACATGCAGTAATGCTGTCTGTGTAAATGCTGGCAGTGTCTTATGAACACTCTGAATTACAACATCTGCTCCTAAATCCACTGCACTCGTTGGAAACGCCTCATGAAATGCAAAATGTGCACCATGAGCTTCATCCACAAGAACAGGAATGTTTCGTTCATGTGCAAGTTCGCAAATTTCCTCTATTTCAGAAATAACCCCTTCATAAGTTGGTGATGTCAGGACTATCAGACTAACATCTGGATTTTTTATCAACATTCTTTTTATATATTTGGCTGAATATCCACATTGTATACCCTTTTTATCATCATACTGTGGATACAGATAAACGGGTTCTAATTCATTGAGCAATACCGCATGATAAGCTGCCTTATGACAATTTCTTGCCATCAGTATCTTGTCTCCCTTATTGGTACATCCACTAATTGCTGTTAATATTCCAGATGTACTTCCATTTACAAGATAAAAGGTATGCTTAGAATGATACAGCCTTGCCGCACGATTCATAGAATCTAAAATTACATCTTCTGCATTGTGAAGATTATCGAATCCATCTATTTCTGTAATATCAATTGCATAGGGATTAAAATTCTTCATAAGTTCCAGATTTCTCTTATGCCCCGGCATATGCCAAGGATAATAATCCTCCGTTGCGTATTGATTCAATTTATCAAAAAGGTACATAATTTCCTCCTGTATTTCAAACCATATCTAATATATGCGTAACATTGTAAAGTTACATTCCTTAGTGTATAATATCAGTGCATATTTTGCAATTCCAGATAACTTATGAAATCGGAGGGGTCTTATGTTGAAAATTGGTTGTCACGTTGGAATGAGTGGTAAGGAAATGTTTCTTGGATCAGTAAAGGAAGCTTTATCTTATGGTGCTAATACATTTATGGTTTACACTGGTGCTCCACAAAACACAAGAAGAAAACCACTAAGTGACTTGAGAATAGATGAAGCAAAAGCGTTAATGAAGGCAAATGGAATTGAAGAATTCGTAATTCATGCCCCATATATTATTAATCTTGGTAACTCTGTTACCCCAGAGACATTTGAATTAGCAGTGGAATTCTTACAGTTAGAAATAGAACGTTCTGCTGCCATGGGTAGCCAAAATATTGTTTTACATCCTGGTTCTCATGTAAAGGCTGGGGAAGACGTGGGAATTCAGCAGATCATTAAAGGATTAAACGAAGTCCTTACTGCTGATACTCCTGTCAATATTGCATTGGAGACAATGGCCGGCAAAGGCAGCGAAATGGGACGTAGCTTTGAAGAGATTGCTCGAATTTATGATGGTGTCACTCATAATAATAAACTACGTGTTTGTTTTGATACTTGTCATACGAATGATGCTGGATATGACATTGTAAATCAATTTGATGCAGTTATTGATCAATTTGACAAAATTGTCGGTAAAGACCAGATTAGTGTATTCCATATTAATGATAGCAAAAATCCTGCTGGTGCTCATAAAGATCGTCATGAGAATATTGGCTTTGGTTATGTTGGGTTTGATGCACTTCGTTATATAGTAATGCATCCTGACTTTGAAAATGTTCCAAAGATTTTAGAGACGCCTTATATTCCTCATCCAGAGGACAAGAAGAAATCTTATGCGCCATATAAATACGAGATTGAAATGCTGAAAAAGGGTGAATTTAATCCTGAGTTGAAAAATATCATTTTAAAAGAGAGTGGTATTCTATGATTTTCAGCTAACTAGCAAGACAGGAGCAACACATAATAATACGGTGTTGTTCCTGTCTTATCTACTTAATCTCAAACTCAGCGGTCAAAGTGTGCTTATCACTCTCCTGCCCTTCTATATACTCAAAGAAATCCTTAACAATACGATACTTCCCTGGATTTAATTTTCCATAAATATAATCCCAATCATAGTTAAATTCTTTGTCTCCCTTATTTAAACAGTAAGCAACTTCATCAAAACCAAAATCGTCATGTTTATATGGTAATTCTGACCATGTATCTATCTTAGACTCAAGATACTCTATTTTATATTCTGCACCACATTCAATGTCTTTGTTAGACTGATTGTTAACATTGATAACCAGGGAATGATTAGTATTACTCTTTACTTCCATTTTAACGCCATTTAAGTCATTTTCATTATATGCAAATACATGCCACTCTTTATCAATTAGAATCTCAATGCGATTCTTTCGGAAACTATATTGACCTCCATATCCCTTACCAAAGTTTGTTTGAAGATTCTTGGTTGGCTTTCCCCTTTTTACAGATGACTTAAATTTAAAATCCTTTAAACCACATCTGCCCATCTTAGAAATTTCTCCAGTGTCTACATATAATTTATCTTTTAACATTACCATTCGCTTCTGTTGTTCTTCTTTTTGTACCTCTTTCTTATTTGTTTGTGCTAGACTAATACATTCCCATTTATACACATCAATAGATGCTGGGAATGTTTCACGTACGTCACCACTATAACTCACACCAATAATACTTCCCACCTCTATATCTTTACTGTCTTTTAGTTTTTCCTTACCAAATGTTATTCGATCTGAACTTTTTCTTATATTCTCTCCCTCTAGAGGTTCCACCAAAACATATGTATCTTCTACCTCTAAGACCCTTGCTTTAAAGTACTCTTGTGTTACCTTCTTTTCACTTTCTGAACATCCTGCTAGATATAATGAGCATACTGCTAATACAGCAGATAATAAGATTTTCCTTATTCTTTTAATGCCTTTCATAACATGCCTCCCTACTATACTTACTTAATTATACGTGTTCTATTAAGCCAAAAATGTTGCAAAAGAACTGAAATTTATTTTTCAGTTCTTTTGTATAGATACATTCTCCCCTGCTTTCCAATTCTCTCAATAGCCCCCACATGGTACAATACATTGACACCAGCTTGCGTTAACTTCGGAGAGATTTTTGCTTCTTTTGCAAAATCTTTCGTTGTAAATGATTCACCTAATGTTGGAGGGATTAATTTCTGATAATCTTCTAGTGTTTCAATCATATATTCTTCCACTATTTCTGTTGGTACTCTATCGTGCCTGGTAGAGCCCCTCTTCTTATCTTCACTCCATCCATTTAGCAGTCGATACTCTTCCATATTTATTAACATTAACCTAATCTTTAAATTAGAATCCTTTAAATATGGTTTAATTTTATACAATTCATGAAAGCAGCGATAATATCTTCCACGCACTGGAGACCTACGTTTTTTAGATATTTCCCCTGTCTCTTCGTCAACCCAAATAAGCCACTTGGTTGCTATCATGGGGTAAGCCACTGTTACTGTGTATTCAGGTAAAAAGACATCCAGTTTCTTTCTTAACAGATTAAAATTCTGAGTCTGTACTTCTACAATTCCAGATTCATTTAAAATATCAACATAAAAACGTCCTAACTTTATTTCTTGCTTCTGTACATCTGGCTCAATGTAATTCTTTACAACAGAGTGAAGGGTCTTCTCTTTTAATGTGCCAATTCGATGTAAACTCTCTTCCGTAATATCTTCCACTTTTATTCACTTCCAATCTATTGTATTTAGACAGATTCTCTCTATTCAGAATTACTATATCACAGTATATTTGCTTATACAAACTTCAAACTAAAAATCCTTCTGTACGATAAAACAATTTGTTATCGCCAGAAGGATTCTTATATTTAAGTATACTTTATAGAGTCTTTTTATTTAACAGAATAATTCATTAATTTACTTGCTATTTTACAAGTAGATTATGGAAATGAAGTACTTTTGCTTCTGCTGCATTATCTGATTTGATTCTTATCATCTGTGGAATAGGTAATACATAATTTGTAGTATTAGCACCCATTAACTCCTGTACTACATAAGTACCACACTCTAAATCATTTATGATAATCATTCCAAGTGCATCTGTTGTATATTCTGCACAGAACTGAGTGCCTTTATCTGTGTAACCAGTTACACGATAATTAAATCCTTCTCTTGCGTTATCTTCTGCAGTATTGATAATTACAAGAGTTCCTTTTACGTCTGCATCTGGTTTCTTACTTGGTTCTACACTTGGCTGTTCACTTGGCTCTACACTTGGTTCAACAGTTGGCTCGGTGCTTGGATCTAATAGAGCTTCATTTAGAACAACAATACTATTTGTATCATCGCTAGTTACACTTTCATTTTCATCAATTGTGCTTTGAACTGAACCGTCCTCATTTACTGTAATGCGAACAGTTAAGGTATTTGCTCCCTTGTATCCAGCTGGTACTTTAACTTCTGTTAATGTATAATTACCTGGATCAAGTGCTTCAAAGTTAACATTTCCATTCTCATCTGAAACGGCTACTTTATCAGCAATATTACTGTTTTCACTTGATAACTTAAATTCTCCACCACTAAGTAGTTTTTCATCTGTACCCTTTAATTTAAAAGATAAACCTGCGGCTGGAGTGTTTTCAAGTGTTATTCTTGTGAATTTAACATTAGGAAGTACCTGTATAGCTTCCTCTGGATAAGTGCTTGACTGTTCACCACTCTTTAAGAATACAACATATTTTGCTTCATTAGAGTTATTATAGCCTGCTGTTGCATTTACCTCTTCTAATTTGTAAAGAACGCCTTGTTCCAAATTAAAGAATACTGCATCTCCATTTGCTTTTGTAGTTCTCTTCTTACAATACCTTGATGTGTCTTCTTTCCAGCCATCTGATGACAATTTCATTGCTGTTAATTTAAATTCTGTATCACTTAATAAAATGTTCTGCTTGTTAGAATCATCCTTTGTTGAACTAACCTTTGTGATAAATAATGAAGATAGTAAAGATGAGTTAATGAATTCATCAATATTGAAGTCAATCATGTTACTTGGAACACTTATTTCAGATTTTCTGTATTGAACTTTTCCCTTGTTTAAAGATGCCTGGTTCTGTGCATCCTTTGCGGAAACATTATCTGTAACTGCTGTCTCAAATTGAACACAAATTGATGTCTCCTTATAGCTTTCTGGAATCTTTAACTCAAATCCTCTTGTCCCATTCTCAATAAGGCTTCCCATAAAATCATCTGTTACATCGATGAAGTCTGATCTTTCTCCTATTGGTGAAACATCAAAAGTACTAACATGGAATGTACTAAAGTCCATTTCAAATTCATTTCTTAAGTTTTCAACTACACTATAGTCTTGAAGATTAATGTGATCCTGGTTTATATACAAAGTCCAAGTAATAGTTCCTCGTTTTTCATTGTACCAGCCTTTTTTCTCTATTACATAAGGCAGGATAGAGATTGCATTACTCTTTCTCATGGAAATAATATCTTCCCCGTCATATTTTCCATAAACATTTACTACAGCTAGCGAAACAATTTTACGGTTAGCTGCTACCTCTTTACGATAAGACTCATCATATTTTGTATAGAATTCGTACTCTACTTTATAACTTACTGGATCTGAAAATGTTAACTCAAGTGTATTGTTAGAAATTTCAGTTGAAGTATTTTCAGCATACTTTGTTCCTTTTGTTTCTTTCCAAGTAATAACTTGTCCATTTGGTAATGTAAGAGCATATCCTCCATCTACTTCAGTAGCTGCTGCTGGTTCTCCATTAATTAAGAAGTCATTTCCATCTGTGCTAGTAATTCTATATAAGATAGAATCATCAGCTTTATAAATATTAATTACACTGATCTTATCAAGGCTTGAACCTTCTGGAAGTGTTTCTACTGCTCTAACATCTGTTAAAGTAATTCTGTTTTCATTAATTGTTGTTCTCCACTTTGTAGTGTGGTCTTTATGATTATAAGTTGTATATACTGTTTCACCACTAGAATTTTTAAATCCTTGTGACATACCAATCTTATTAATCATATTATTACTTAATTTTTTTGTAGCTGTTGATTCATTACCACAAGGCACTCCATTGCTTAAAGCAGAAGAAGATGCTGTATTAGTGAACTCAACTGGTGCAGTGCTTAAGAAGAAGGTTTTATTCTTAATAACTGTTTCTAAATGAATTTCATAACTTTCATCTTCATCCACATGTCCAATTACAATTTGTAACTCTTTCTTATTTGGATTAGATGTATCTGCAACTACATAGTATGGTTTACCATCTACTTTATTTGCCTCGCTAACTATTTCAATATCACTTGTTTCTTCTGCTTTTGTATAAGATGCAGTAATTGTTCCTGTTCCATCTAAGATATCATCCTGGAATTTTTGTAATCTTTGATCTAAAGAATCAGAGATTGTAACATCATCGAATGTTCCACCCATTTTGTTGATAGATAAATTCCAAGTTATTTCACTCTTAGAAGGTTCATAAGAATTAAATGTCTTCTGTAATACGTTAGCTGCAGGCTGAATATTTCTTTCTGCTGCTACATCAAAATCAGAAGCAACTGTTTCTTCATTTAAAACAAGATTATCCCAGAATAATTTTGCTTTATTATTAAACTGTGTTCCAGAAGTAAGAATATCATCTTCACTGCCAGACTGACTTGCATTGGCATTCACTGTATAATAAGTTAAATTAATTTTTTGATTTGGGTATTTATTAGCAGGGATTATTAAAACACTCTGTTTCATTCCATCAGAATCTATATAGGTATAATAGATACTCTGTTTTTCTGAGCCTGAGCCAGATACAGCAGTTAATCTATTTATAGCATCTAATGTTAAATCTTCATAAGCTACATTAGACTGCTTTTCTACAGGGTGAAGGATCTCAATTAGACTATCATCTGCTCCTGTTACTTTAACGCCTGAAGTGAAATCATATGTGTGTGCAGATGCATTGATGCCATCTACGATAAATGCATTTGTACCCTGATTAAAATATGAGTTAACGCTTACATACCATTTAAATTTTGCTCCATAAAGGTCTTCCTGCACTCCCTTTTTATCTATGTAGTTTGCTCTAACTAGGGTTGTTGCGTTGGATGGAGGAGTTAACTGCTCATTTTTCTGTAAATTCTTTAAGTATACTGAATTGGTAAAGCTTTGTTTGAAATTATTTTCTTCCATTAATTTTTTGTAGTTACTTGCATTTAAGTATAGTCTAATGTCAAACTTACAGCTTGTCATAGCATTACTCTTATCCTTTGTTAAGCTAGGGAATGTATAGTTAAAAACTCCTTCTCTTACGCTATACTCGTTTGTTCCTAATACATTACCATCTAATGCAACAGAGTCTACAAATAATCCTTCTGGAATTATATCAACAACTGTCTGTCCGTTTAAATATCCATCTTGTGATGCAACATTAACTGTAAAATCGATATAAGGAGTATCAACATTTGGTAGTGAACTTTCCTTGATCTGATAATCAGGATCAAGTTCAATTAGACCTTCTGTCTTTTCAACAATTTGAGCTGTTACCATTTTATTGACATCATCCCAAACTGGTACTACTGTTTCATTATCCCCATATTCTTTTACTAGTATATAGTTAAGGGAAAATTGTAAGTCAACATCACTTCGATTATATACAATTTTGCTAAATTTACATGTAAATACAGGGTTACCATCTGTATCCTTTGTAAAATCACAAGAACCAATTTTTTCACCAGTAGTAAAAGTATATAAAGGTACTTGTGTTTGACCTTCTGGTATATCATAATACTCTTTGTCATATGTAATCTGAACTTCTGGTGTTGGAAGAACTGAATCCTCTAATGTTGGATAGTAACTATCGAAATATTCTTTTACAGCATTATCATACAACGCCGTAGTGTCATAATTCTCTGCTACTGGAAAGTTTTCAAATGATAGTTCACCGTTATCTTTTTTTTCTGTAATAATGTTACGATAATCGTTGAGGTAATCATTGCTTAAGTTCATTGTATACTTAATACTTGCATTACCATCACTTAACAATCTTAGTTTCATTGCCATTGATGAAAATTGGTCTGTTGGATCAATACCTTTTTCTTTTAGGTCAATAACGTTACTGAGTTTTGATTCGGTATTTTCCTCTGCATATGCAATGTTAGTACCGAAGCTCTGCATTACAAATATCATGCAGATTAAAATGGCTAAAATTCTTTTTCTCACTGTTGCAACATCCTTTCTATCTTTTATTTGTTGAATAAGATAGTGTACCTCTCTATTCCCGTTTTGTTTATGCAGTAGACAATTTATTTTCCCCCCCTTGTCTAATTCATAAACCAGTACAGTTTTTTCTACTGTGCAATAATATCCCTTACTGTTGTTATCGACATAGATATCGATTCTTTTTACTCCCTTATTAAGGTTTTCTCTAAATTAGTTATTTATTACGAAATAACTTTAAAATATAAGAGGTCGGTAGATCATATATTCATCTACCGACCTCTTAATTATTTATTATTATTTTCCGTATAAAATGACGTTCCCAGTAGGAATCGAACCTACAACTGAGACTTAGGAGGTCCCTGTTATATCCATTTAACTATGAGAACATGCAACCAAATTAATTATACCGTAATTTCAGAAAATGTCAATGTAAGAACACTACATATTAGGAATTACGGCATACAAAGCTTCACTGTCATTCATTACCATCCTGGCATACTAGCATATCCCTGCATCCAGATGTTTCCCTTAAAACGTCTTCCTGGCTTTGGTTCGCCAAGTAAATCAAGCTTGTTAATACCAACATCATATATAAGATCATTACAATTAACTAATATCTGATAAACCTGCTCACCTGTCATCTGATTTACTACCAGCTTACTTTCTAAAATAGTACCTATAATGGTATAATTATCTGACTCTGATCCATACGGTATAAAACTACTTTCTACAATTGTATAAATATCCTCTGTACGAGCTCTTCTTGAAATCATCGAATACATATCTATATCATCAATTGTCAGACTATCTATTGCTTCCTGATTACCCATCTTAGCTTCTGCAATAAGCTGTCTTCGAATCTTAGCCTCTGCTGCCATAGATGCCTTCTTCTCTTCATTTACAGCGATTCCCAACATAACAATCCCTTGAACCGACAAAGCCGATAACGTTACTTCAAGATATTTTCCTTCGCGAGAAGAAGTGTAATTATGCTTCACACACTCCATGCCATTCTGAAGATAAAAGATAAGGGATACCCCTAATCTCACATCATCACACATGCCTGTATAAGCTTCCGTATCAACTCGTTTATTAATGCATACATTTTCCTTAATTGAAACTCTTGATCCCTTAAAATATGGAAAGTAGTGATCTAAATGAAAGAAGCCCTTCTCATCATACTCACCACGAATTGCCACTCCCATATTCGGAGCAAAATCTAATTTCATTTCCGTCAGAGTGGTTGTCTCATTCACTTTATTCATTCGTTTTTCATTCGGCCTGTCCATAATACGACCAAGAATCTTATCCAACTCTGCCCTTCTTTTTACATTACTAAAACCAACAGCACGTAAATAACTATGCACGCAACCACCTTCCTTCCATTACAATAACTTTTTTCTTATTATACTTCATTCATTATATTAGTTCAAATAAAAACTGCTATTTTACCCCCCATTTTAGTAAGCAAAATAGCAGTTAATTATTTATTATTTTGCAAAATCAAGCATAGCTTTTGTTAAAGCTTCAAGTTTTTCATTTGCATCTTCAAAACTTGTTCCTTTTACGCCAAAATAAAACTTAATTTTTGGTTCTGTACCAGATGGTCTTACACAACACCAAGCGCCATCCTCTAGATCATAGTAAAGAACATTTGAAACTGGTAAACCTGTAGGAGAAACTTCTTTTGTTGCACCATTTGTGATTTCTTCCTTCAGATAATCTCTAACTTCTTTTACCTTATAATCACCTAAAACTGTAGGTGGGTTATTACGAACTCTTTCTAAGATGTTCTGAATTTCCTGTGCTCCTGTAATACCTTTTAAAGTCATTGTATGAAGACCTTCACGGAAATAGCCATATTTCTCAAAAATGTTAATCATCTGATCCCATAAAGTTAAGTTCTTTGATTTGTAGTAAGCTGCTGCTTCACATAAACACATAACTGCCACAATCGCATCTTTATCACGTGCGTGTGTACCAACTAAACAGCCATAGCTTTCTTCAAAACCAAATACGTACTCGTAATCTTGATTTTGTTCGAATAATTTAATCTGTTCACCAATGAACTTGAATCCTGTAAGAACTTCGATTAACTTCATATTGTAGTTCTTAGCAACCTCATCAGCCATATTAGTAGACACGATTGTTTTAATTAATGCACCATTTGCAGGAAGTGTTCCCATTGCCTGTTTCTGTGACATTAAGTATTCACAGATTAACATACCAGACATATTTCCTGTAAAGGACATATATTCGCCTGTTTTAGAATCTTTTGCGTATACACCAAGACGGTCAGCATCCGGATCCGTTGCTAATACAATATCAGCATCTACTTCTTTTGCTAACTTAAGGGCTAATGCAAAAGCTTCTGCTGCTTCTGGGTTAGGGTAACTTACTGTTGGAAAATCCCCCTCTGGAAGTTCTTGTTCTTTTACTACGTAAACATTTTCAAAACCTAACTCTTTAAGCACTCGTCTTGCTGGTATATTACCAGTTCCATGTAATGGTGTATAGACGATTTTTAAGTCCTTGCCTACTTCTTTTATAATTTCTGGATGTACTACTTGTTTCTTTAACTGTTCGATATATTTATCGTCAATTTCCTTACCGATTACTTGATATAAACCTGCTTTTTCAGCATCTTCTTTACTCATAGTTTTAACTGTATGGAAATCTGTCACATTATTAACCTCTGTGATAATCTCTTTGTCCTTAGGGAATGTAACCTGTGCACCATCTTCCCAATAAACCTTGTACCCATTATATTCTGGTGGATTGTGGCTAGCTGTAACAACAATACCTGCTGTACATCCTAACGTTCTAAGTGCAAAAGATAACTCAGGAGTTGGACGTAAAGATTCGAATACATAAGCTTTAATTCCATTAGCGGCTAAACAAAGAGCTGCTTCATCTGCAAACTCTGGTGACATGTGTCTAGAGTCATAAGCAATTGCAACGCCCTTGCTCTGCGCACCTTCTTTTATAATAAAATTAGCAAGGCCCTGAGTTGCTTTACGAATTGTATAAATGTTAAGTCGATTCGTACCTGCACCAATAATGCCTCTCATTCCACCTGTACCAAATTCAAGATCCTTATAAAAACGATCCTCTATTTCCGCTTCATTTCCCTTTAGTGACAATAATTCATTGCGAGTAGCCTCATCAAAATAGGAATCTTCGCACCATTTCTCATAACTCATCTTGTAGTCCATAGCTATTTCCTTTCTAAATCGTTATTAATATAAACTTTATATAGTTGCAAAAGGTGCTACTGGGAAACCTTCTGCATTAAATAAGTTTACTATACCATAATTGGTCCAACCATATCTAGCGTATTTTGGATTTTTTACCAATTTACTAGAGACTTCAATTGTATCACCTACAATCACCGCATCTGCTTCCACAAATACTTTATCACTAGACGCAACCTCAAATAATTTTATCTTATCGTCCCCTCTTACTTGAAAGCCTCCATACACATTTTCAAAATACAACACAATTTTATCATCTTTTAAGTCCCTTTGTAAATACTTTGGTCCCTCAACATATAATTCTTTATATTTATAATTATATTTTAGTATCTGTATTGCCAATCTATGACCTACAATTTCCTTATCTAGGGGATGAATGTTATCAAATTCACCACAATCAATTAGTACGGTTAAATATGTATTCTTAACAGTATCTACTACTTTCCTCTGTTTATCTCGAATTACTGCCCAAGATTTATCGTCTTCAGCACCTTTTTCAATCCACATTGGTAGTTGTACAATGTAAAATGGCAAGCTATCATCCTTCCATTCTGTACGCCATTGTTCAATTAGCTTATAAAGCATCTTATCATAAATATCTGCTTTACCCGCATCCTGTTCCCCTTGGTACCACATGAAACCTTTTATTGAGTATGGTGCTACTCTTTGTATCATGGTGTGATAAAGTCCTGCTGGGCGATATGGTGACTTGTATCCCACTGGTCTCTCCCAAGGACAATTTCCAATCAGTTCAATGATATCCCTCATTGTAATGTCTGGATTCTCTTGCCTTAGACTTTCTGATTTTTGAACCCACCTTTGAAACTCGTTGTTAAATGTCTCCACTTCTTGTTCATACTCTTCAATTGACTTTTCACCCACTAGTTCCTGCCATTCTTCAAAGTAAATTTGTGCATTCATATCACTCTCTAAATATTCTTCACTCATCCAACAAGATATGGAACTCCCACCCCAATAACAATCAATAATTCCAATTGCAATTTCTAACTCTTTTTGTAACTCCTTCGCCATATAATACGCTACTGCTGACATTTCACCTGCCGTACACGAATTTACAATCTTCCAGCTACTCTTCTTTTCCTCTTCTAAATCTTTTTCCTCTAAAGTAGCAATATGCGCTGTATTATAGAAACGAATCAGCTTATTATCTGCCTTGTGTGCTTCCTCCATTCCATTTAAGGAATTTTGAAGTTCCATTTCCATGTTAGATTGGCCACCTGCAAGCCATACCTCACCAATCATAACATCATGAAAAGCAATTTCATCTACTCCATCTGAAATTGTGAGAATATATGGACCACCAGCTTCCATTCTAGGGATTTCTACACTCCAGTTATATTCTATTGTCTTTGTCTTTACCATATGACCATTTATCGTAACTGTAATAATGGAATTTTTACGCCCCTCTCCCCATACAAAAACATTTTGATTTCTTTGCAACACCATGTTATCACTAAATATTTGAGCAGCCTTGAGACACTTCTTCATATTTCCTCCCTTAATTGAAACAGGGGCAAGCATACACTTATTATACAAGCCCCTCTTAACCTTATTATTTATTTAGATATTCTAAGTTTCTTTTAATTAACTCGCAACGCTGCTCCACACATTTTACCGAACGTAACGGATCACTTGGTGTGTTGAATACATAATCCTTTAATTTATCAATTGTAGTTGTTGCAACATGCATTCTAGTATCAGAAGAAGCATAATAAATATAAACATCTCCCTTTTCATCCGCAATTGCTCCATTGGTAAATACAACGTTTGATACATCCCCAACTCTTTCTTCTCCAAGTGGGGCAATCAAATATCCTGATGGCTCAGCTATTACTTCCCATGGTTTATCCAACGCAGTTGCAAAAGCATAAATAACATATCGAAGTCCTGCTGCCGTATTACGAACACCATGTGCAATATGTATAAACCCTTTATCGGTTTTTATTGGAACAGCCCCTGCCCCATTTTTGGCTTCTGTTATTGTATGATACTTTCTCTTACTAGTGATTAGTTCCTCATCAATAACTGCATTTGTAATATCCTCACATAAGCCAAAACCAATTCCACCACCAGAACCAGTCTCAATAAAATCATCCATTGGTCTTGTATAAAATGCATACTTTCCATCTACGAACTCTGGATGAAGCACAACATTTCTTTGTTGAGGACTGTTTTTTGTTACTAGATTTGGGAGACGTTCCCACGTTTTCAAATCCTTAGTCCTAACAATTCCTGCTGCTGCAACTGCTGCTGAAAGATCATTTGATGTTGTATCCTTACTCTCAGAACAAAATACTCCATATATGTAACCATCCTCATGCTTTGTCAGTCTCATATCGTATACATTGGTTTCTTCCTTACAGGTATCTTCTAGTAAGATTGGATAGTCCCAGAATTTAAAACCATCTATACCATTGTCACTCTCTGCTACTCCAAAAAAAGATTTTCTATCATTTCCTTCGATTCGAGCGATTAAATAGTATTTACCATTCAACTCAATAGCACCTGCATTAAAGACTGCATTTACTCCTAACCGTTCCATAAAATATGGATTTGTCTCAGGATTTAAGTCATATTTCCATGTAAGTGGAATATGTTCATTTGTTAAAACAGGATATTCCCAACGATCATAAATTCCGTTGTAAAAGTCACTTTTTATGTTCTTTCTTGCAACTAATCTATCATACTTTTCCTTCTCAATATAATATCTTTCATTAAACATCTAGATTCCTCCGTATAATCTCCATACACATACGTCCATTATGATAAGGACATTTCCAAGGCTCTACGATAGGCTTTATGATTCTATTATTCTTAATTTCTCCCAACACTGGTTTTAATGATTCTACTTCCTTATCTGACAACTCAACTTCCACAGATTTACCATTGTCGTCAACCAGCCAGAACCATTCAGAACCTGGTCTCTTATCAACAAAATGCTCTTGAATGTATGACCAGATATTTTTCGCAGCCTCTAAGTACTCTGTCTTTTCTGGTTCCTTTTGATAACCGTTTAAAAAGCCTAATACAGCCTCTGCCTGTACCCAC
>DBKX01000169.1:2369-6051 GCA_002297865.1 Lachnoclostridium sp. UBA739 | reverse complement strand
TATAAGTGTTTTATTGTGGCAATTCTTAGCAAAACATTATATAATAACAGTAATATTTTTTATAATTTACACAATTTTATATTTACTATAATCAGATTAAAAAATAAATAGGAGGTTATATAATGAAATCAATTCGAACCAAAATTTCTTTCACCTTAATTCTATGTACATTAGTGTCCATTATAATTTGTGGTGGCATCAGTATCATCAACACTGCTAGAAAAGTTTCTAATGATTCAAGCAGACAAATGCAACTGACTTGTCAAAATGAAAGCAACGGCTTAAACGCTACATTAAAAGAAATCTCAGATTCAGTGAATACACTATCCAGTATTTCTCTTTCCTATCTCGATGATGTCCAAAAATTCAAAACTGATAAGACTTACGTAGATTCCTATACAGAAAAACTAAAACCGCTTTTTCGGCAATTTGCTAAGAATACGGAAGGTGTGATGACAGCATACATTCGTTTTAACCCTGATTTTGCCTATCCAACTTCAGGATTATTTCTTACTCATAATGACTCTAAAAGTGCTTTCAAGTTCACAACGCCTACAGATTTCTCTAAGTATGACAAATCTGATTCTGAGCATGTAGGCTGGTATTACGTTCCTGTCGAAAGCAAAACTCCTATGTGGATGACTCCATACCGAAATTCCAATCTAGGAATCTATATGACTTCCTATGTAGTACCTATTTTTATAGATGGAGAATCCATCGGTGTCATCGGAATGGACATCGACTTTAGTTTATTTACAGATATCGTGGAGCATGCATCTATTTTTAAATCAGGATATGCCTTTTTGACCGACTCTAATGAAACGATTGTTTACCATAAGACATTAGATAATGGCACCTCAATTAAAGAGGTCTCCCCTTCTTTACATAAGAGCATACAAAATGCGAAAAATCCAAATAGCACTCTTGGCTACACATATGAAGGCAAAACAAAATACTTATACTCAACCTTATTAAGCAATGGAATGCATTTTAACATGACAGCAACGAAGACAGAGATTTATCACGATGCATACAAGATGGCACTTCTGATTTTGAGCGGCTCCTTTGCAGCACTGATTATATCCGTTATTATAGGTCTGTTTTTCGGCCAGTATATTGCAAATCCAATTCTAAAACTGAAAGATATTGTTGTACAAACAGCCCAATTCGATTTTACACCTTCCAAATATGGTACAAAACTTTGCAATATTAAAGATGAGACTGGGCAAATGGCACGTGGGATTCGTGAAATGCGAAACAATCTAAGGAAAATAACATCGGATATTCAAGACACCCAGTCCACATTAACACAAAGCATGCTTGACCTAATGGACACCTCCAATCAGGTAGCAAAAATGAGTGAAGATAATTCTGCTACTACCGAAGAATTATCCGCTGCTATGGAAGAAACAGCCGCTACCATGGAAAGCATTGAAACTACTATGCAGACCATTAAATCAGAATCCGAGCAAATAAAAGCCAATTGTGACAATGGTGCTTCTCTTGCAAGTGAAGTTAAAGTTCGTGCCAATCAACTGAAACAGGATACAAAAAAGGGAAGCGAACAAACAAGACAAATGTATGATAACCTGTTAACTAAAACTGAAACTGCAATCGATAAGGCCAAAACAGTCGAGCAGATTAATCAGCTTGCTAATGTCATTTTAGACATTTCTGAACAAACGAATCTGCTTGCATTAAATGCTTCCATTGAAGCTGCAAGAGCTGGCGAGGCTGGAAAAGGATTTCAAGTAGTTGCTTCTGAGATCGGAAGTCTTGCTACCCAGACAGCTTCTACTACCGAAACAATTAAGAGTACAATTGTTGATATTCACTCTGTGGTGGATAACATGACCGAGTGTCTCAAAGAATGTACCAATTTCTTGAATACTAATGTATTAACAGATTATGATGAATTTTTAGCAACATCTGAGCATTACGCCAATGATGCTCAAAATTATGAAGAAGGCATGTCTGCCATAAAATGTTCTATTGAATCCTTATCGAAGGCTATCGAAGACATCTCTGAAGCCATTAATGGTGTAAATATTACAGTGGAAGAAACTTCAGTTGGTATTACGGATATCGCCAGCAAGGCACAAGATACTACGATGGCAATTGAGAATAACAACACTCACATTCAGGCAAATGATGAACAAATTAAGAAACTGCAAGGAATTCTTGAAATGTTCCATATGAAATAAATAGGAACAATGCGTGAATACCAACAGATCGCAAAACAGGTAGAGAATCGCTTCTCTACCTGTTTTTTTATGTCTAAGAACTCAAGATTTCCTAAGAGAATTCATGAAAATGGATTCCCTATTTTACAATCTTCCCATCATAGTATACAACTACATTTCCATCTGTAATACCTTCTATACTAGACCAGTCAGCATTGTTCATACGTGTCTGGATGCTTTATGTGCTTTGACCTGGTTCAATTGTTACGGCTTCATCAAGTGAGATTTCAACGTAATAACCAGCGTTTGTCTTTACAAACTTGCCGTTTACAGCGTCTGCAAACTGATGATACCATGGATTGTTGTTATAGTTAATGCCTGCATAATCACAATAGAACTTCATATTGTCCGCATCTGCACTTGAGAAATAATAACGAACAGATAATTTAGATGTATCGATTGCTTTTTCGCCTGCTGCTGTTAATTTATAAGTTTGAATTAAACTGCTTCCGTTTACCTTGGTGTCTACATCTGCTCTCACTGCTACATCCGATACTTTATCTGCATTATCAACAAATTTCATTTCTGCTAATGCACGAACTAATGTAGAGTTCCAGTAAATATCAACTTCATTGGTTGAATAGGATTCTGCATGGTCTAAGTAACATTTTGCTGGAGCTTTGCCTTGAAGATAGGCTTTTGCATAGTTATCTTCTAACTGTTTGTTAGGACCGCCAACTAAAGCACCTTTGATTGCTTCTCCTGCAACGAAGGATGGTCTATGATGAGGATTCTTTGGTGATACTGCACCGTATCCTGTTACATAAGAAGTACCAACTGCATTTTTACCTAATACATAGTTTACATGCTCTTTTGCACATGCAAGGAAGTCTTCATTTCCTGTGATTTCATATGCATCCATTAAAATTGCAGCATTATTTAATGTGGACATGTTGCTGCCCCAATAGTAATTTAAGTCATTGGCTGTTCCATATGCATCTTTCTTAGCTAAATCTAAGAAGTAATATGCCTGTCCAGCTACTGCGTCTTTTACTGCTTTTGCTGTGTCTTCGTCTTGGTCTTTACAGCTTAAGTAAATCTTGTTACCATAGCTGCCTACTGTCTGCCATCCATATTCGGATTTTACACCATCTGCAACATATGCTTTAAAGTCATCATTATACTTGGAATCACCTGTTGCTTTGTATAAAGAAGCAGCTGCCCAGTATCTTTCATCACTGTCACTATAATCTCCATATTCACCAGTAACAATACCTTCTGGATTTACTACTTTTTGGTCTGGCTTGTCAGCAAGATAGTCGTAAGCTTTTTCACATGCTGCAAGAATTGTTTCTGCAAAGTCTTTATCGATATCCTTAAAGATATCATATCCCATTCCCATAACTGCTGCAAAATCGCCTGTTGCAGTATTGGTGATTGGGCAAACGATTAATTCGCCTGTTTCTTGATCGGCTGGGATAGAACCTGGGAAGTTGGCT
>DBKX01000169.1:1247-2324 GCA_002297865.1 Lachnoclostridium sp. UBA739 | reverse complement strand
TACTTTATGGTAAACACCACCATTTTCCTTATTCTGCATCTTTAGAAGCCATTCTAACTGACCTCGAATTTCATCAATCATATCAGACTGACCATTTCCACTTTCAGGGATATTATATTCATCTGTAAATGCATCTGGATTTGCTTGATACGCAATCATTAAATCGGCAACTGCTTTGGATGTTGCAACCACATATCTTCCATAGTCACCAGCATCGTGCCATCCACCAGATACATCCATGTAATCCTCTGTTCCATAGATACGTGCTTTTGCTTGATGGCAGTCACCATGAGCGAATTTTCCACCTAATTCTTCAGTAATTCCATTTCCACATCTCTGTAAATAGAAGAAACGTGTTGCATCTTTTAATACATCATCAAAGATATGTTCACCAATTTCAAACTCATAGGATTTTCCTAATCCGTCAACGGCTATGTAATATTTACCTGGTTCTGTTACGGAAGAGAAATCTCCTAAGTAATCTGTTTCACCAGCAGATTTATTGTCAATACCTTCTCCGATTTCACCTTCGAATACAACGCAGCCATCTTCTGCACTTATCACCTGGAATGTAGTTCCTACATTTTCTCCACGAAAAACAGCCGTCTTCTTGGCATCTGGTTTGTAACCAACCTGATTTACGTTAATTGGGTTTTCTTGTTCTTCCGCATCTTCATAAACAATTGCACTGCCGTCGATTAACTCTAAATCTACATTATCAATTGTTACCGTATGTGGTTCTAAATCTTTATCATCGTAGATACCCATATTAAAGAACAATGCTGGTGCACGATCTGTTGCATCTGTCATGGTAAACTCGATTGTTACTTTCTGTACATCTTCATTTACTTCAATTCTATCACTTGTGTATGCATGATAGTCACCGCCATTTAACTGGATACCATACTCAAGTTTACGCGCTACTGTTGAACTGATATCAAATGATAAACGGTATTTTCCGTTTTGATATAATGTAAATCCAGAACCACAGCTTGCCTGCACACTGTAATTCAAAGTGCCAACGCTGTCAATGTCACAAACTAATGCTCCATCTTTTGCTCCGATTGCAGCTTTACC
>DBKX01000169.1:0-1212 GCA_002297865.1 Lachnoclostridium sp. UBA739 | reverse complement strand
CTGTAGTATAGCTTCCCCAGTTACTTGTATCTCCTTCAAAATCCCCACTTGGAATCAGATTAACATTCTCTTCCTGTTTCTCTACAGATGTCTGAATTCCGCTTGCGTCGATTAACTGTAAATCTACGTTATCAATTGTGACAGTATGTGGGTCTAATTCTTCCTCATAATTACCTAAATTAAAGAACAATGCTGGTGCTAAGTCAGTCTCCTTTGTCATAGTAAAGTCAATACTTACTGTTTGTGTTTCTTTATCTACGGTGATTGTATCATTTACATATGCACTGTAGTCACCACCATTCATCTGAATACCATAAGCAAGCTTACGGCCTACTGTTGAACTGATATCAAATGATAACCTGTATTTTCCACCTTGGTATAAACCGAATCCAGAATTGCAGCATGCCTGCACACTCCATGCTACTGTTCCTACGTTTTGGATATTGCACACAAGTTTTCCATCTTTTTGTTCAATGGTAGCTTCTCCGCCATCATTTCCCCAGCCATTCCAGCTGTCAGATACCTCATCAAAATTGCCATTTGGCACTAAATTCACGTTTTCTTCCTGCACTGCTGCTGATACTTTTACCGGCCTTAAATAAGGTGTTGCAGTAATGGAACCTGCTACCATGATACCTGCTAGAAGGAAAGCTACTTTACGTCTAATGTTATGCATTTCATTACCTCCTCAAAATTTTCAATGAACGAACGACTGCGTAAAAATATGTCGTTTTTATCTTTATAACTGATTTGAACTTAAATGAGAAGACATTTTGATTGATGTGTAGGTTTAACGTGCATATTATGCAGTTCTGGAGAATATAAACAACATGTAAAGGGATATAATCCATATAGTACAAAATATATATTCCGTTTTCTTTTTTCATGCTTATTCGACATTCTTATTTGTATTTTTATATAATATTTTGTATAATAGATTATACAGTGAATTTACTCCAAGTCGACTAATCAATTTCATGCAGTATTTTGAAATGAAAAAATATGTTTAGTTATAGGAGGAAAACTATGAAGTTAAAATCAAAAGTTGCTGTTGTAACAGCATCCATAACGGGAATCGGCTATGCTGCCTTAAAGAAAATAGCAGAAAATGGAGCCACTACATACCTTGCAGCACATATTGAAAAAGATTGCCTTGAAGCTGCAGAAGCACTCAAGAAACAAGGATTAGACGTCAAATATGTACATTTTGAT
>DBKX01000232.1 GCA_002297865.1 Lachnoclostridium sp. UBA739 | reverse complement strand
GCGGGGCGGATTGCATTTTTACATTTCTAAATCGTTTTTAAGACCTACAGTCATCCTCAATCCTTCTATTCATCAGTATCGGGGCAGATTTTCCACAATATACCTTTTATTACTTTTCTAAACTACCTTTTTACAACTAAAATCAATGTCTTTTTTCATTTTACCCTACAATTGCCAAAAGCTCAATACATAAATGGTAAATACTTCACTTTAATTTTAGTTCATTATAATTATCTATAATACTATGAAACTGCTGATAGCATTTTTTGAGGTTTTTATGCAATGTATTTGGCTTATTAGGCTGCTTTTTAAACCCAAAATGATTCATATCATTTCGATAATCACCAATTTCTCCATATAAAACAACCAAACTTTTTGGCACTTCATTTGCAAGTTTAATCGCCTGCTCTTTGCAAGACCTTACACATTCTGGTGTCTTATCATCATCCAAATACTCCAGAAATTCTTGATATATATCTTCCTTTTCTAAAGCCTGCACTCTTAAAACCGTAGTATCAATATCACTCCTAATCGCATTTTTACAACGTTTTACCATATTTAATACATAGGCTGTTACCAGCTCACGAGTTTCAAAATCATGCTCCCTTATTCCGTATTGATTGCACAAAAATGTCTTAATCGTTTCCAGCAATGCCGTGAACCCCTGCTGAATCATTCCATTTTGAATTGACCATTCCACAGTTGCCATCCCAATTTCAAAATTGGATTTCTTGTCAAATACAGCGGCTCGCTCCTCTATTTTCTTATACAGAGGTAACACAATTTTCTCGACATTATCCGAATTCTGTGCTTGTAGTGGTGCATTCTTGAATTCCATATAAGCCATCTTTATGCTGTTCTTACCATTTGAAACATCGTCTTTCTCCATCCCCCTAGTCGTTTCAATGCAATTCGTCAAATTTACAACTTTACGCAGTTTGCATTTCCATGCATTTGTAAATGCTTTATCGCTACTGCTTTTACACAGCTCACCGATTCTATCACTGTTGCCAAAATGGATGAAGCTGTCTGCTGCAACCGTCCAATCCATAATATCATTGCAAGCTGTCAGATCAAATACTGGCACGATTCCTGTGTCTTTATCTTTTGCTTCAAGTGCTCCATAGTAGATACCCTTTATTGTAATATTTTTAAGTACCTTACTGTAGTTTAGGATGGTCGTAGCAATTATCGGAAGAGAACGAAAGCAATTGGTGATATCGAAGTAAACAACATCTTCTTCGCTGATCTGGTCGTAGATAATTTCAAATGTCCTCCAGATTTCATCCTCTGTTTTGCCATCGGGGATTGTGACATCGTTTAAGGTTACATCTGGAAGTCTGCTTTGGATAATAGAACGAAGTCCTTCTTTTTTATCACCTTCGGACGGTAATACTTCACCCTCACATGCAAAACGCTGCAGAGCAGAAATGTCTCTAGCTTTGTATATACTATCTTCCCAATTCATTTCTCGTGCGGAATCGGTTAATAGGATGGTCACTTTATCTCCTTGTCCAAAATGGAGGAGGTGTAAGAGTGCTTCCTGGATGAAGCTTGTCTTGACGGTTTGGTTGTTTAGCTGGTAGTTACATTGGTTGTAACAGCTGGTGCCTAGGGCGGCTATGAAGTGGTTTGACATATATTAATCCATCCTTTCAAATTCAATTTTACATAATCCCATATCAAAATATTCTCCATTCATACTGGTTTTCTTTATCGTTCTAGGTACAAATGAATCACCAAAACGACTTTGTTTTCCCGGTTTAGAAATGCATTTTGTTGCAACATTTCTTGCATCATTTTTATTTAATAAGTCATATGTAAATGTTTTTGAAACATATCCAGCTCCGTCTTCTAAGTATAAACAATCAGCCGAAGCTGTTTCATTTTCTTCCATCGGTAAAAAATCTTCCATCCAACTCCTAATAGAGCTATAGGAATATTGGATTGCCTGTTTGATATCTTCCATACTCTTTCTAAAATATACTCTATCAATCGTCAACAAAAACTCAACTTCAGTATTTGGCTTTATACTCTCACGTAAAATAGGAAGCTCGTTCTCCGTTGCATCCTGCTTTCTGTCAATTTTCTGGCAAAGAGTTAAACAATCAATGGCTAGCGGCTTACTATCACTTACTATAAAACCTTTCAAAATATCGTAACTCGCTTTTTGCCCATTTCGCTTCTTCGCCTTTAACTCAATTAAAAATGATTTTTCTTCTATCTGCTTAGTCTGACTAGATAGTTGCTTCTTTATGATTTTAATATCGTCTCCCTTAATGATATTAGGTACCTTAGTAGTATAATATTTATATTTTTCCTTATCTTTAGATACCTCATATTTCAATAACGCTGTTCTTATGGCTCCTTTTAAACTACTTCCTGGTATATAGGGATTTCCATAAGCATCTTTTATGAACAAGTTAATTCCTTTAAAATTATTATTAGCAAATACTGATTCGGCCCCTTTTACCGAATACTCACTCTCAATCCATTCTGATTTAATCTTAATATCCTGTTTGTCAAGAAATTCTTTTAGACCTTCTTCACTCCTATTCATAAAATATCTGCGCATTTCTCTTGCTGCTTTACCTGTTTTTACTTCACTAAACATTTTTCCAAAGTTTAACGCAATTAGCTTATTATCATCTGGATTGTATACGTACTCTTTTTTGGTAAGCGATGATCCAGAACCAATAAATACTGGTGCTAATGTTGTTATTTTAACTCTGTATTGTTCCAAAAAATTGTTCATTGCTCTAACCTCCAAAATAATGGTTTTGCATATCGTAACACCTCATGCGCACCACCATCAGATACATCTATAATGTCTCCACAATACCCATGAGACATACAGGAACCAGACTGAATGACATACAGATTTTTTTTCTTAGTAAATCCAGATACATCCTTCTGCCTTGAAGTATAGTTAAGCGAAGATACAAATCCACTACGCTTTATGACAGAATAGTAACTGTTTTCAAATACATTTTCGCTATCTTCATTTGGAAAAGATACACTTAATGTCATTAGGTTTGTTTCCGCTCCAGACTGCTCAGCGTAACACAACCGTTCTTTCACATCATTACTTGCTTCTTCCTTGCTCCACTGGAATTTTCCCATACCTGTAGAAAGTTTTCCTCCAATACCTGTATACTGTAATGAGTTTAGAATATTATCGAATATTTCCTCTACTTCCTTTTCAAGCCCAACAATAAAATACATTCCATTATCTTTTACAAACTGGAACCCTCCAACTCCATAAGGCATTGTTTCCTCTAAACCTTGTATAGATGCCCTTATTCGTAAAGAACTCCAACCGATCCCCTTTAAGTTTTCCAATTCCTTTTCTACATCTAACTTGCTATCATTTTTATTCCATATTTCTAAAGGAAGATATTTTGTTTTTTTCCATGTTTTTCGTTGAACAGATGTATCCTGCTTTACCTCACAATAGGGGTTCAAGAATGTAGTATCAAGTGGTTTTGGAATATAAAGTTTATCCTTAATATAAGGAAAGCCATCGGATAAAACAAGCTTATCTTCCATTGCCATCGTTTTCAGCTTCTCAATGCCTTCCACACCATATATTTTTAACGCTTCCAGACACAGTGCCGAGAAAAAGGAATCTGCATACATTGTGTAACAGCTATCCGTAAGTAAACCATTACCAATATGTAATTCTGTAGAGAATGACAGTTTATAGACCCAGAAATTCAAATTCTACGCCCCCTCTACTTTTGTTTTAATTTTTTCATTTAAATTAGATAATAATTTATCGGTGTCAATCATCTTTGATTCTCCAAATGCATGTGTCACTGACAATCCTCCAAACTCAATCTTTCCATATCCTCTAGTTCCATTACCACCTAAATAGTCAAGCTGTAAAAGCTGCATTCCATCTCCGATAATTTCAAAATCATCTTCAATTCTTTTTATACACTGCTCGTCCTCATCAAATTCAAACCATGCATCATACATAATTTCAAAATGAAACTTTGCCTTGCGTATTACTCTCTCAATTTGTCTTGGAGTTGCTTCTGCTGTGAGTCGATCAATTCCATTCTCAAACTTTACTTCAACAGCTGTGTCCAATAACTGTTCCTTTAACTCTGGTATATTGCTAAGTTGAGCATCTTTAAACTGGAGTCTTCCTTGCACTATTTTTTCTTTTGTATTTCCATTATTACTCAACTTACTTTTTACTGAACTTCCGAATAAATTTAACAACTCTTTTGTATCTTGATTCGGTTCCTTCACAATATTGTTTTCTGAATAATATTTAGCCAATAAGGTTCTCATTTTTCCTTTCAAACTGCTTCCTGGGATAATCGGCTGATTACTTACCTTATCCTTAATAACTGGAGAATCCACTGCACCAATTGCTGAAAACTGACTAGAACCACCAATATGTAAACCTGTTACTACTTCTATCTCTCCTGTAATCTTAAGTTTATCGTACATAATACCCCTCCTAATTATTTCTTCCGCCATAATATCTGTGATATGCTACAAGTGCCTCTACATAATGAAAGAAAATTTCAAAATTCTTCTTAGACCCTTTTATGTCCTCTATATAATTCATTATATTTGACTTCTCAATAAAATCATCAACTGCACTATCCCTACCAGCCTCATACGCACAGCGCATCTTAAAATATTGAATTTTCCCTAAAGTATCATCGTTAATTTTGTTTCCTGATTCTTCTTTTACCATCTGCTGAATAACATTTAGTAAGGAAAGAAGATTTCTAATCTTCGTTGTCGTCAGATAGAAATTTTGCTTTTTGTTCTTTATTTCACTTTTGGGTTTCATCTTCATCTTTTCACCATTCCACTTAAATCGATAATTAGCATTATTACCCAATAAATGTAATACTACATTTTCTGCTATTTCGACATAATTGCCGTTATTTAAAACGTCATGGAAATCTATCTCTGGAATTTTTTTATTGTTATGCACATCATTCCCATTATTATTTGCCATTCTTATCATCCTTTCTTACTCTTACCGCATATAAATAAATGTATATTGCCACTATTGTTTTTCTAACATCTTCTTTATCCTGCGTCCATTGATACATCTTCATTGCAAAATCCTGATACTTTTTCTTCTTTTCAGGCTCTTTATCACCAGGTTCCAATCTTGCCAGTAAAAACGCATACCTTGCCAGATTGATGTCCTTACCCTCACAAGCTTCAATCCCCTTCAGCAAATCGAGCAAGTGATATAAAAAGCTATTTCCCCTAGCATTGTCTTCATCCCCGAAAAATCCTTTAATCAGCTTGTATTTAGTCTGGTAAATATCCTGAATGAATGTATTCCACTTAAAGGTATATTTCCCATCAAACAAGGTAACAGAGTCCTTACCATTATCTTTTGCACATTCCTCTAGTTCTCCCACTTCATATGCCAATCGAGAAACTGGATATTTTGGAGGATATATTCCAATTCCAGCAGAAAGCGTTAATTTTTTCTGAGTAAAACTATCAAATTCATTATGTAAGTCGATTGCAAATCCTACAACATCATCCCAGCTTCCAATAACAAATACATCATCTCCACCAGAATATACAATCGTAATTGCTCTCTCACTTTCCTTATCTATCAATTGTTCATGTCCATGCAATAAGAAATAATTTATATAGAATTTAAAGAATAACGATAATCCACTAGACAACACGGTCTTTCTTGATAGCGTATCATATTTTTCTTCAAATCCACGAATAAATTTTTTTTCAAATCCACGAATAAAGGCATCGCTAAGATTATCAACATCTGCCCGAAGTACTCCGATTCTACGAATACCCGAAGCATGATCTGCCGTTTCCTCCAACGTATTGTAGCGGTTATAATCACCTACCCATAAATGCGTTTCCATCCTACAGCCAATATATATATCATTTTTCGTATAGACACGCACATAATCGTTTCCGTTCTGATATTTTTCCTGAAACTCTTCTTTTGTAACAAATGATAGATAACAGTTAAATGGTAATGGAAGTTGTTTTTTGCTGACACAATTTTTCGTAATCAGAAACAGTTCTTTATTCTCCCATCTATCCCAAAATGCTTCTGTTGACTTAGTCTTTTCGGTAGTCTGAGGGTCTAAAAGTTCCCGTGAAATTTCACGAAATGCCCTGCATAAATCACATTCATCACCGTCTCCTAAGTTAGAACTACGGTGACAGACTTTACATTCTCTTTCCCCTTCCACATGATTATTATTTAAGTCCGCAAGTTCTTTTGCAGAATATCGTTGATATTTTTTCTTTGTTAATTCATACTGCATAATACTGAGTTTATTGTGAAATGATGCGTTTCCATCTTCCATAAAATCGGAAGCAGCACACTCACAATACGCATCTGCAAAATACAGTTTTATATCGAAATTGTTGCGAAGCCAATGATTCACTTCTTCTGCAACCTCATTCAAGATTCTTTTTGTTTCAGATGTATTCGGCAACACGAATTGAGCATGTCCCCCGCCAGTATACAATAAATTAGCCCGGGAAAGTCCTAGTTTTAACAATATCTCATCTACAATATGCTCAACAAAGATTTCGAGATAAAACGACCTTGCACGTAAATTTTTTAGTGCTCCATCACTATGTATTGTGTAAATAAAGTTCTGAATTCCACTTATGTCAAATGTATAATAAAGAAATGCATTTACTTTATAAAATTCATCGTCCTGTTCAAGTAAAAATCGGTAATCGTCTTTATTCTCTAAAAATTTATAGATACAACAACCGAATGCTGCTGTAAGCTTACTATGGTCGTACAATGAAATATCTTCAACATTATATTTTAGAATGGAACATGGTATAAAGGAAAAATACTTCTCCGTAATAGAAAGGACAGAATTTATATAATCCTCATTCCATTTTTTCATTGCTTTCAATTCATCCCCTACAGAATTCAGGATATCCAGGTAAAAATCATAGCTATACTTCTCATTTTCACTTGTTTTAATAACTTTATCTTTGGATATCTTTTTTGTAGGTTCATATTCCATCCCAAACTCTAATTTTTTAACATTATTATTAAATACATTAAAAATACTTTGCAAAGCGTATGCTCTATGGAATTTGTTTTTGTGTTCTTTCAACTCTGGTTCTACACCTTCTTCAAACTTACGTCTATCTGTACCTGACGAAATATTATCAGCTATGTAAGTAATATATGCTAAATCATTATTAGCAACTTTCTCCTTTTGTAATCTTCCTTTGTGATGCAATCGAATCTGAGTTAATATCTCTTCATCCTTAATTCCAATTTGCTCTTGTAAATAATCAGCACCTAGATAACCATGATACTTTCCTTTACCTGTTCGGTAAATCACTTTTCCAATATCATGTAGCAATCCACCTACTACTAATTTATATATCTTCTCATCCACTACCTCATCTACCCCCTTTTCCTCTCATCCAACTTATACGCTCCCATCCCAATCCCACACTTTATCCCAACGCCCGAATACTCCCCGAACGCCAGCAGATAATCCGCCAGATTCACCAGCGCCTGCGGACCATTAATCTTAATCGTAATCTCCCCAAGAAATGACGGAATCCTCGTCCCCTCTAATTGAAAACTATAACTCCTAAGTTTATACCGAATCACCTTAACATTCTCCTCAAAATGCTCCATAACCTCCCTGCCAAACAAATCTGCATCATCGGAACAGGCATCGTATTTCATCATTAAACTTTGAAAAAGGAAATGTACGGATGGGTAGAAAACGTATTCTCCCTGGCTTTTGAATGCCGTTGGTGACACAAAGTGAATGGTCTGAATTCGGCTGCCATCGGTAAAATACCGCTCCTTTCTTAGCTGGTCGTATGAGCACTGTTCCAAAATTCTGTCCTGAATGCTAAGTTCTAAATTCTTGTGTCGAATATAGATACTTTGCATACTTTCTTGCATCATTGGAGCGATGATTTGCTCATACGCGGTCTGGGTTAGAGTTTGGATATTCCAGATAATCTGGTCGCTTTCGAACTCCACATAATGACTGTACGGTTGGCGACTGCCATTGTGAAGCTCTGTGGCAAACGCATAACTTATCTGCTCCATAATTATCCCCTGCAGGAGCGAAGAAATATTGAAATTCAAATGTTTATCTTTGGGGTTATTAAGAATTATTTGTAGTCTACTAAGCATAAAACGCCTTCCCTCTATTATGTAATCAATGTATTCTAAATTATTCTTTCATAAAAATGATATTTCTTCTATTTTATACAAAAATACAAATAATTTCAATATTTAGAAACGTTTTTATTCTTTTTAAAATAGGACCAAATGTGATATTAGTCGACATATACCATGAGACTAAACTATGCCCCTATGCTACATGCGAACAGACTGACATTTTCCCATGAACAAATAAATACAACATTTCCGAATCTTCTCCCCACAGTAATGTGGGGATTTCTTCTATTACAAATGGCTGTTTTTCCATTTTATTTATATCTCCCCTCTTATATCATGCCAGCGTGTTTTCCATTAGTCCGAGGAGCCATTCCACACTAGACTTTGCATCGGGACATTCAAGCGTTAGCGTGGCATCCTGGCATTCCCTACTGATTTGCTGCAATACGTCAGGCATCTTCATTGTCCCGTCCATAAGGGCATTGTGGGTATCTGCTGCTCCATGGTTATTATGAATGTGAAAATGTGCAATTTTTGTTGCGCAAGCATGAATCCATTCAGAAACACTAATGTTTGAATAGGCGTTTACATGACCGATATCTAGGCACATCTGAAGCCTTTCATCATTTACGCTCTGTATAATATCGAAAAGCATCCTTGGTTCTTCTTCTAAAACATTCTCAAGGCAAATCACCATGTCAGCGGGTACTGACTGGATAAATTCTTTCCAAAATTCGACCGACTGCTCTGTGTACCAGATTGGATAATATAGTTTTGGGTTGTATCCACCATGGAAAACGATTTTTTTCGCGCCATAGGCTTCTGCTAGTGAAATTGCCTGTGAAAAGCGTTGTGCTGCCAGCTTTCTAGCTAGTGGGTCAATGGCACATGGAAATAGCTCGTTAAATGGTCCATGTAGAATACGATTGGAAATTCCATTTATCTTTTCTTTTACGATTGGGTCTGTTTCTGAAAAATGCTCGTCCATATTCCAAGCTGTGCAGTACTCTGCTATTTCTAGTCCTAGTCCGTATGTTCGTGCCAGTGTGTGCGCCTGTTCATCAATTGTTGATAGAAAGATTTGATTACGGTTCAAAAGTGTTCCTCCTGTTTTCTGAAATATTGTTTATTATAGCACAAGTTTTTATTTTGTAGAATGGGATGTTTGACGGGAGGGAGCGAATGGGTTGAAAAATAAGTTGGAGGATGTGATATATGGATGTGATGTAGAGTGAAGTGGCTGAAAATGTACTTTCGTCGCATTTTTGGGAGTTAGCTTTCTTAACCACTTATAAATAAGAAGTTCAACAATCTTCTCGATAGTTTCCGTCCCCTTACGGGGACTTATCTTCCTTAACAATAGCGGTGTCATTCAGTGGTGGAAAAGATAGCGCGTTTCCGTCCCCTTACGGGGACTTATCTTCCTTAACTGGAAGATTGAACCTATGATAGTTCGCAATTATTCTAGTTTCCGTCCCCTTACGGGGACTTATCTTCCTTAACTACAATTATCGAATCTTCATTCTTTAGATTATTATAGTTTCCGTCCCCTTACGGGGACTTATCTTCCTTAACTGGAGAACTATAGAGACACACATAATTAGATGATAGTTTCCGTCCCCTTACGGGGACTTATCTTCCTTAACTTTGCATTCTGTTTATTATCTTCTTTACCTCCATTGTTTCCGTCCCCTTACGGGGACTTATCTTCCTTAACAGTATCCTTATTATTTCTTGCTCTCATTCAAGCATGTTTCCGTCCCCTTACGGGGACTTATCTTCCTTAACGAATTAAAGCCTTGCCTAAGTATACTGGACCAGTTGGTTTCCGTCCCCTTACGGGGACTTATCTTCCTTAACGAAAACTGCTAGGATTTGGGCAATTATTCTCTGTGGTTTCCGTCCCCTTACGG
>DBKX01000015.1 GCA_002297865.1 Lachnoclostridium sp. UBA739 | reverse complement strand
AGTTCCTTTACTCTTGCTGCAATCTTTTGAACCTTTTCCTTTCTTACAAATCCAGTCTGATATATAACTGCAAGTTCCATAACCCCCTGATAGGTTACGACACCAACTGTTATGTCATTCCCTAGCGAGGCAGGCGGCACTAACATAATGGATTCTAGTTCTAACCCCTCTGGCATACGCATAAAGGTCTTCCCTAGATTCGTGACTCCCAGTTCTTCCGGCTTTCCATCATAGCTCATCATTTTCAGATATCTTTTTGAGGCTTTATTCTCAAAGTTTCCATTCGTGCAAAAATATGCAGAATCCATTAGTGTCCCGTCTAGCCAGTCAAATGCACGAAGACACAACCACCTAGACTTTGGATTTTTAATTTTCACTAGCAGTTTATTATGTATTTTCAACATAAACTTATCAAATTCCTCATCCTTTAGATTTCTTTGCTCAATTGTAATTGCAGATGCATAATTGCCAATTAATCTGCTTGCATCAAAATTTAACTCATCTCGCAAGTCAATTGCGATTCCTACTTTCTCTTTATGGTTATTTTGTCGACCAATCAATTCTTTCTTTGCATATACAAAGGCAGCGACAACTGCTGAATTTATCGTTATCCCTAATTGTTTGCATCGATAAGAAAGCTTTCGTAGCTCCACTGCAGTTAACGTCATAGTATACAATGCAGTTTCCCTCTCTTTATGGTATTGTTTAAACATCTTTTCATAATCACGAAGGGTAAATTTTGTTACTTGCTTTCGCCACTGCTTATTGAGACTCTCTAGATACAATTTCACTAGAAATGCTGGCTCTGATTCTTTTGGAAACTGTTCAGTGCTTTTTAATAATCGAATTCCTACATACGGAATTTCTTCTCCCATATATATTTTTGCCAAAGATTCCACCAGAAGCAAGTTAGACTTTCCATCACCAAGCAGATGATGACTGATGAAAATGATCGAAAACGCACAAGGTGCAGATATTACAAAGATACGTAACATGCTGTCTGTTGATAGTTTAAATGGCTTTTGATTCTCAGCAGATACAAGGCGTTCAAAAGATGCCCCACCATCTAATACTTTAACAGAAATGGGCTTTGCAGACTGTGCAAGAAAATAAGCTCTCCCCTTCTCATCCATTTGCACAGTTGCTCCAAGAATTCCATAAGTATTGGTAAGTGTTTTAACTGCACCTCGAAAACGCTTCTCATCAAACTTTCCCTTAAAATCAGCCTTTATAATAATATTCATGGCTGGATTCATCAAATGTGGACGTTCCATATTTAAATAATATTTCCCCATACAACTCCTCACTCTCTAGTTACTTTCTCTCCTCCTTTGCATATGCCCAAGTATCCATATTCTTTCTAGCAAACTCCGTTCTATATCCTATCCAGTCACTGCTTTGCTTATAACCAGCCAATAACATATATTTCCCCAAAAAAATCATAATGATAGGAATTGGTAACGCCAGTATAAACATAAAAACCCACATTGCCATATAAATTCCTCCTAACAGATTATGTATGCGCTAATATAGGTATCATAACCTTTTGTTTTTCAAACAGTTCTACATCCTTGCCCATAACAAACAAGTTATCATCTGGGTCCAGAATCTCAGTCTGAACATAAGATTCTGGATTAAGCGGTGTAAATTCTAGTTTGACATGCTTTATCTCCTTGCCAAATGCCTCATAAACCTTATCCAAATCAATTACTTCTGGTGCAAAAACTTGTGACAGAGTAAGCTCATTTTCCTCTATCTCTGCAACCACATATGTATTCAGCTTTTCTATATAATATACATTTTCCTGCATATATTGCGTTAGATAAAACATAATTAATTCAGGATTTCGTTTCATCTCCAATGCACTGTTGCTTACACTATTCATTACTGCCTCTTCGATGTCCTTCCAATTCTGTTTGTCTGACATAGAAACTGATACTACTTTGCTCTCTGTTGTGATATATACGTCTTTGGAGCACTGCCACTGCCTGCAACGATGAAACCCGAACTTTGGATAGAAATCTACTACTGTATGATTCGCAAGTAAAAAGATGTCCTCGACTTTGTCCTCAGAATCTTTTATTGCCACTTCTAACACTTTGCGATTTAATCCTTGTTTTCGATACTGTTCGTCAGTTGCAACTCCACCAAACTGAACAACATGTTTCTCATTTCCATTCCAATCAAAATCCATAGTGTATGCTGACACATTGGAAACAGCTTCTTCTCCATCAAATAGTGTGTACTGGTTAAATTGGTCTTTCCAATATCCATGCTGATACCAGTTCTCGAAATTCAGACAAAATGTTTTCTCTACTAACTTATTAAATCCTCTCCGCAGTTTTATATTACTTTGATAACTCTTATGAAATATAAACTCTTTCATGTTAGTAGCCCCTCCATCTCTTCTCATTTGCTTCTTTCATTATATCATACATACTATACTTTATGTCCAGTTTTTAACAGTATTCTACTTTCGTATAAATAGCATGAACCGAAATATGTATTCTAGTGTTATGTTTCTTCTGATTTTATTCTTCATAGTATTTGTCTCCTTCTCATTTATTTCAAAAATAAAATAGGAACATGCTATCTTACTTCATGTTCCTTGGAGACCTGGTTCTCTTTATTGGTAAATCATATCTGTTTTGACATTTCCTAAAAAAGAGCGCAGTATCCCCGTCCAAATGCGAGTTTGTAACATTTTGACAGACCACTGCTGCTGCAAATAGGCGTATATCCCAAACAGTTCATGACTTCCCCTCCGTTTCCTTTTCTTTCCAAATTAAATAGTAACATATTACCATTTCTCTGTCAAACCATAATTCTATCGCTTTGCACATTCATCTATCTAAACCCTTACTACATAGTTCTCTTTTCTTGGTTTTGCTGGTGCTTCCTCAATTGCATATCCAAGGATACAATGTCCTATGCCTTCATAATCTCCTTCAATACCCCATTCTTTTAGAAGTGCCTTACCTTCTTCACTTTCAAACACTTCCTTTGCACGATGTATCCAGCAAGACCCCAATCCTACAGCATGGGCAGCATTCATAAGATTGCCTAGTACAAGGCTTCCGTCTTCCTTATATGTGCCGCGTTTTTTATCTGCTAATACAATAATAACAGTTGGAGCTCCATAAAACGGGTCACTGGTAGTTCCCATAACTTCTGCGTTCATAGCAGATAATTTTTTTATTACCTCTGGCTTTTGTACCACAATCATAATAGGTGACTGCATTCCCATTCCAGTAGGTGCATACATCCCGGCTTCTAATACTGCATTTAATTCTTCGTCCTTAATCTGCTCTTCTTTGTAACTACGGCAGCTTCTTCTTGTCTTTAAATCCATCAATGTTTCTTTCATGATTTTCTCCTTTCTAATCCTGTAGCTCATCCATTAATCTTCAAACAAATTTTTATTTTTCAAATGTATTATAGCACAAAACAAAGTAAATAGAATTGGAAATATGATTGCTGCAACGATTCCAATCTTCAAGTTATCTCCTGCCATCCCATAAACGCTTCCCACCACAGTAGGTCCCAGGGAGCAGCCCAAATCTCCTGCCAAAGCCAAATAAGCAAACATAGCAGTCCCACCTCGTTTTATCTGTGCAGATGACATACTAAATGTTCCTGGCCAAAGTATACCTACTGAAAAACCGCATATTCCACACCCAATTAACCCAACTGCTGGTAAAGATGAAAAGCTTATTAAAAGATAGCTTGTAATACACAGAATGCCACTTCCTAAAAGTACTTTCTGTAAATTCAGCTTCTCACCCATTTTTCCATATAGGGCTCTAGATAATCCCATCATAGTTGCAAAAAACATCGGTCCGGTCAAATCACCAATGGTCTTACTTACTCCTAATCCCATCTCTGCAAATGTTGATGCCCACTGGCTCACTGCCTGCTCACTGGCACCTGCAGAAACCATTAGTACTACCATCAACCAGAAGGTTCCGTTGCTAAGTAATTCTTTTAAAGATAAACTGCTCTCTCCCTCTTCCAAAAGACTGCCTATTGGTACTTTCACAAAGAAAAAGGCATTACAGAAAGGTATCAACGCCCAAATTAACGCAAGTATCTTCCAATTTTCTATCCCTGCTAATGTAAAGAATACAGTTGAAACGAAAACAACTCCAACGTGTCCCCAACAATAAAAGGAATGCAATAAACTCATAGCAGCTTCTTTATTATCGCTAGGACAAGCTTCTACAATAGGGCTTACTAAAACTTCGAGCAACCCACCGCCAACGGCATAAATTACAACTGATACCATTAATCCAGTAAAAGGGTCTGAAAACATTTCTGGCAGAATCACTAACGATACAAATCCTGCAGTAGCCATAATGTGTGCAATTATAATTGAAATTCGATATCCGACCCTATCAACAATCCCTGGTGAAACCAAATCCACCAATAACTGAACTCCAAAGTTAAAGGTAACTAAAAACGTTATCTTGGTAATGGGAATTTCATATGTAGATTGGAATGTAAGGAAAAGCAATGGTATAAAATTATTTACAATAGCCTGAACAATGTAACCGATAAAACAGGCGTACATGGTACTCTTGTAGTTTGGTTTCATATAAAATCTCCTTGTAATTTGATAATAGACTTAAAACAAAACCCCTTTGTAGCCAAAGCCACAAAGGGGTTTCCATATCCGATATAAACTTTTCTCGTATACCGTTCCGTTCCAAAAACTATCTCTTGGAGAACTGTGGTGCACGACGAGCTGCTTTTAAACCGTATTTCTTTCTTTCCTTCATACGAGGATCTCTTGTTAAGAAACCAGCTTTCTTTAATACTGGACGGTAATCTGCATCAGCTTGTAATAAAGCTCTGGAGATACCGTGACGGATAGCACCAGCCTGACCTGTGAATCCACCACCGTGAACGTTAACTAAAACGTCAAATTTTTCTGTTGTTTCAGTAGCAACCAATGGTTGACGTACAACTAATTTTAATGTTTCAAGACCGAAGTACTCATCCATATCTCTTTTATTGATAGTAACTTTACCTGTACCTGGTACTAAATATACTCTAGCAATACTGCTTTTTCTTCTACCTGTTCCATAAAATTTTGCACTAGCCAATGTTATTTCCTCCTTTCAACCCCAAATTAATATCTTTTTTGAAGTTCTAACACTTCTGGTTTTTGAGCTGCATTATCATGTTCTGGTCCTGCATAAACATGTAATTTTTTAATCATGCTTCTTCCTAAAGGTCCTTTTGGAAGCATACCTTTAACTGCAAGAGTAATAACATCTTCAGGTTTTTTAGCCATCATTTCTTTTAATGTTGTTTCTTTCATTCCACCAACATATTCGCTGTGACGGTAGTAAATCTTCTGATCTAATTTCTTACCTGTAACTTTAATCTTATCAGCATTGATAACGATTACGTTATCACCGCAATCCATGTGTGGTGTATAAGTTGGTTTATTTTTTCCTCTTAAAACCTTTGCAACTTCTGAGCAAAGACGACCTAATGTTTGATCTTGAGCATCTACAACATACCATTTTCTTTCGATGTTGGATGCGCTAGCCATAAAACTCTTCATGGGTTAACCTCCTTGAATTACTATCTCAAAAAATCTTTCTATATATGTTAAAATACCTTAACCGGGGCATTGGATTCAGTATTTTTTCACCATATTCCATATAATCGGACAACATGTCACAGTTAAATATTATACGACAACAATATTTTTCTGTCAATAGTTTATCCACAATTTTTATCCACATCGTAAAAAATTTCATTTAATCGTAAACCACATGCAGGTGCTGTGGGCCCTGCAACTGTTCTATCCTCGGCTTCAAGCATTTCCTTGACGCGTTCTGGCTCATAGAAACCAAGACCTACTTGTACCAAAGTTCCAACAATAATACGAACCATATTATATAAAAAACCATTTCCACGAACCTTAATGGTGATAACTTTATCTTGTTTAACCACATCAATTCCAAACACAGTTCGTACCGTTGTTTCAGTCTGTGTTCCTGTGGAACAAAAACTCTTAAAATCATGTTCACCTACCAGATATGCTGCAGCTTTTCTCATTGCTTCTATATCTAGTCTTTTATAAACAAAGTAAGAATACAGTCTTTCCATAGGGTTCGCAAATTCTGCATTGAAGATGCGATACTCATACTCTTTCCAGCACTTACAGTATCTTGGGTGGAAATCAGGTGCTACTTCCATTGACTTTTGAATTCGTATGTCATCTGGAAGACGCTGATTAAGAGCGTAGCTAACCTTTTCTCCTGGAATTCTTGCTTCCGTATCGAATACTGCAACATTTCCAAGGGCATGAACACCAGAATCGGTACGGCTTGCCCCTATTACCTTAATCTCCTCTTTCAGAAGTTCTGAAAGTTTCTGATTAATGACTCCTTCCACAGTGATAGCATTTGGCTGCACCTGCCATCCACAATAATTGGTTCCGTCATATGCCACAACAAGCATAACTCGTTTCATGTATTAAACCTCCATCACTAAATGTAGAAAGTCCTTCCAACTAATACCACTAGCATAAAATATATCACAACTGTGCTGTAACCGTAAAAGTCAAGTCTCTTATAAGTCAGCGGTTTCATCTTCGTTCTCCCTGTTCCACCACGGTAACATCGAGTCTCCATAGCCATTGCTAAGTCATTTGCCCGACGAAATGCTGATATGAATAATGGCACTAAAATAGGTACTAATGCTTTTACTCGTTCCACAAGTTTTCCGCTTTCAAAATCTGCTCCACGAGCTGTCTGTGCCTTCATAATCTTATCTAATTCTTCCATTAGAATTGGAATAAATCGAAGGGCAATTGACATCATCATTGCGATTTCATGAACTGGTACTTTCACCTTATTTAATGGTCCTAACACCTTTTCAATGGCATCTGTAAGCTGTGTTGGTGTCGTAGTATATGTCATAAGAGAAGAACCAATCACAAGTAAAATCAGTCGAATTCCCAAAAATGCAGCATTTCGAAGACCTTCAACTGTTATCTGTATGATTCCGTATTCGAATAACACGTGTTCTCCTGTAGCAAAGAATACATTAAATACTACAGCAAATAGCATAATCATAAAGATACTTTTTAACCCTTTTATAATGTAACCAAAAGGCACCTTCGATATTTTAATGACTGCACCAAGGAATGTGATTGCTACTACATAACCTGAAAAGCTTTTAAAGGTAAACAAGGAAATGATAAATAGCAATGTCCCAAATAATTTTACTCTTGGATCTAAACGATGAATCAATGAATCTGCTGGATAGTACTGTCCTATTGTTATATCTCTTATCATAGTATCAATCCCTCACCTTTTGCCCAATTCAGAATTTCAGTTTTTGCCTCAGCTACTGTAGTTGCATCTGTTGATACTGGTATTCCTATTTCCTTTAAGCCGTTCATGATGTAGGTAATCTGAGGCGCTGCTAAATGCATTTTTTCTAGCTCTTTGTATTGTTTAAAGACTTTCTTAGGTGTATCGTTGTAAGCCACTTCTCCATGGTTCATAACGATTAAGCGGTCTACATATTTTGCCACATCTTCCATACTATGTGAAACGAGAATTACTGTAATCTTCTTTTCATTCTGTAAACGCTTAACTAGTTCTAAGATTTCCTCTTTACCCAATGGATCAAGTGCTGCGGTTGGCTCATCCAATATTAAAACTTCCGGTTCCATAGCAAGAACTCCTGCAATCGCTACACGTCGTTTCTGCCCTCCTGAAAGTTCAAATGGTGATAATTCGTAAAATGCTTCACTAAGTCCAACATCTCTTAATGCCTGCTCTGCCCTTGCTCTTACGCTTTCCTTATCAAGTNNTAAAAGATTCTTTGGACCAAACTCAACATCTTTTATGACAGAGACTTCAAATAACTGATGTTCAGGATATTGAAAAACGAGTCCTACTTTTCCACGTAAGCCACGCATATCATATTTTTCCTGATAAATATCTTCTCCATTATAATAAATGTTTCCGCTAGTGGCTTTTATTAACCCATTAAACAGTTGCGTTAAGGTTGACTTTCCAGAGCCTGTATGACCAATTAACCCTATGAATTCACCGTCTTGTATGGTAAGGTTCACATCCTTTAATGCGTGCTTAACAAAAGTAGTTCCTGGAGAATAGATGTAATTTACATTTTTCAATTGAATTGTCATCTTTTCTTTTCCTCCCTTAAACGAGCAATTTCATCAATTAGCTCTTCTTTTGTTAAAATGCCTTCTTTGATTGGAAGCCCGCCATTTCTTAACTCATACGCTAACTCCGTTACTTGTGGCACACTCAAACGAATCGCTCTTAATTCATCTACACGTTTGAATATGTCTCTAGGGGTTCCTTCCATCACAACTTTTCCCTTATCCATTACAACTACATGATCTGCATCTACTACTTCTTCCATGTAGTGTGTAATTAAGATAACACTTACTTTTTCTTTTCTGTTTAACTCATAGAGTGCATCTAAAACTTCTTTTCTACCTTTCGGATCAAGCATTGCTGTTGGCTCATCTAATATAATACAGGACGGTTTCATTGCCAATATACCTGCTATTGCAACACGTTGCTTTTGACCTCCAGAAAGCCTGTTAGGTGATTCCTTACGAAACTCATACATACCTACAGCTTTTAAACTGTAGATAACTCGTTCCCAAATTTCATTGCTTGGTACTCCTAGATTTTCTGGACCAAATCCCACATCCTCTTCTACGACATTTGAAATGAGTTGATTATCCGGGTTTTGAAATACAAGTCCCGCCGTCTGTCTAATGTCCCAGAGATGTGCTTCTTCTTTCGTATCCATTTCTTCAACCCAAATTGTTCCCTCAGAAGGCATTAGTATTGCATTTAATTGTTTTGCTAAGGTTGACTTTCCAGAGCCATTATGTCCTAAAACAGCAGTAAAATCGCCTTTTTTAATAGAAATACAAACGTCATCTACCGCTCGTTTTACTGCTTCTATCTCACCATTTTCATCTTTACGAATATAGTCGAATACAACAGTTTCTGCTTTGATAATATCCATTTCTCCACCAAGCTTTCCTAGTAATCAAAAAAAGACAGGCAAGAATTTACTTACCTGTCTTTCAAGAATTATCTACTATACTAATTCGATAAGAACTTCCATAGCAGCATCACCTTTACGAGGTCCGATCTTTACGATTCTTGTATAACCACCGTTGCGGTCTGCATATTTAGGAGCGATTTCATCAAAAAGTTTTTGAGTCATGTCAACTTCTTTCGTGTTTTTCTTTTTACCAGCATTAGTTGTTGGTACTTCTTTTACACTGTAAAGAGTTTTCATCATCTGTCTTCTAGCATGTAATCTAGAAGCGTTATCCTTTTTAATTTCTTTCTGTACTTCATCATAAACAGTAACTTTCTTACCATCTACAACTTCTTTTACATTTTTACCATCTTTATCTTTACGAGCAACTTTCGCAGTAACAGTTACAGTTTCATAGTTATCTTTCTCTTTAACAGCTAACGCGATTAAGCTCTCTGCCATTCTACGGATTTCTTTTGCTTTTGCTTCAGTAGTAACAATTTTTCCATTGTATAACAAATTAGTTACCTGATTTCTTAGCAAAGCTTTTCTCTGGCTAGATGTTCTACCAAGTTTTCTATAGCCTGCCA
>DBKX01000091.1:10359-18780 GCA_002297865.1 Lachnoclostridium sp. UBA739 | reverse complement strand
GTCTCCATGAATTACCATGGCCTTTGGTAAAAGTTCTGTTAATTCTTCACAACGGGAAAGTTTCTCTTCTACAATCTTTACATTAATTCCACTCTTAATCAGCTTTTTCGCTAAATAATAGGAGAGCTTTCCGCCACCAATCAGCATGGCACTCTTAACTGGGTTCTTAACAAGTCCAATTTTTACGAAAAAGTCCAATGCTTCTTTATGCGGTGCAACAATAGAAACTAAATCATTTTCTTTAATGATAGCATCGCCATTTGGGATAATGACTTCTTCATCACGTTCTACGATGGAAACAAGAATGTCACACTTAAATTTACTATGAATTTCATTTACCTTTGTGTCCTTAAGTGGAGAGTCATGATTTACTCGAAAGCTTAGAAGCTCTACTCTTCCTTTATTAAACATGCTGATATCAATCGCAGATGGAAAACGGAGCAGTCTGGCAATTTCAGACGCTGCTTCATATTCTGGATTGATAATTAATGATAATCCTAGCTCTTCTTTAATAAATTGAATTTCTTTGCTGTAGATTGGGTTACGAACTCTGGCAATTGTTTTACAGTTTCCAGCTTTTCTGGCAATTAAGCAGCAAAGTAAATTTAGTTCATCTGATCCTGTTACTGCAATCATCAAATGAGCCTTTTCAATTCCTGCCTCTAACTGAATGCTGTAACTGCCACCATTACCAACAAAGCCCATAGCGTCACAGTTATTTGATATTTCATCTACTCTTTGTTCATTCATATCAATGATTGAGATGTCGTGTCCTTCTTTGCTTAACTGTTCTGCCAAAGTACTTCCTACCTTACCGCAGCCTACAATAATAATTTCCATAATATCCTCCGATTTATTTCTATCTTTTTCATATACGTCTGTATATGCTATTCGTACATAAAGTACTGCTTTCTTATTCTACATGATTTTCCATAAGAATGCTATATCAATTTATTCAAAAAAATCTACCCATTCATATAGTTTTTCGGCGATTTTTCCAAAATATAACTTCTATCAAGAATCTGATAGCCATTTTTATTTTTTCTTAAAATATTTGAATCACATAACTGCCTCATAATGCGCTGCATATGACGATAACTTGTTCCTGCCGCACTTGCTAATTCAGTCAATGGAATACGGATCATATCACCATCGGAAGCCTCTAATAGACAGATACAAAGACGAGTCTCGGCAGAATATAATGCGGCACTTTTACAGTTCATGGTTGTCTTTATCAGTTTTTTTGATAATTCTAGACCAATTTTATTAAGGAACACAGTATTCTGCCTTAAGGCATTGCCATAACTTTGATAGGGAATACCTATACATTCAAACTCTGAAAGTGTTGTAACACTTGTAGATGCCAAGAAACCATTTGACATAAGCTCCACATCTCCAATAACGCCCTCTTCTACATACCAGGAAAGTAACAAATCCCTGCCATATTCCGTAGATACGCACACTTTTGCCTTTCCCTTCATTACGATATAGAGGTAATCCATTGTCATTCCCTCCATCAGAACAGTTTCCCCTTTCTCATATTGAAAGCAGATGAAGCCTTCTGTTTCTTCTGGATTTATGTTATACTCTTTCAGTTTTTCATAATGATAGTTTTTTAGTGGTGTTCTTTGCATGTTTTTTTCCTTTCAATATGACATATGTCCTATTTATTTTGGTAAGGATAAGATAAAGTTTTTCATCGGAGGTGCAATCATGTACAATTTATTATCTTTATTGGCTGGTGTTGCGATTGCAATACTTGTAACATTAAACGGGCAGTTAAGCTCCGCTCATGGGGTATTTGTATCTGCCGTTATTATACACATAGCTGGCATTATATTTGCCATTTTGCTTCTGCTTATCTTACGCAAAAAGTTTACATTGAAATCCACATGTCCTGCCTGGGCTTACCTTGGCGGTGTCATTGGTGTTCTAACAACCGTATTTAACAACTTTTCTTTTGGGAAAATCAGTGTAACCAGCATCCTTGCTTTAGGACTATTTGGCCAGACTGTTACTGCCTTGCTTTTCGACCATTTTGGCATACTTGGTACAAAAAAGCAAACATTTAAACTAACTTCTTTATTTGGATTAATCTTTGCACTTGGAGGAATTTTTATGATGTTTGATGCTTCCTCTGGAATTGTACTGTATGCAATATTGCTTTCTGTTGCAGCGGGCGTTTCCAATGTGCTAAGTCGAAGTGTAAATGCGGTATTGTCCAATAAAATCGGACCGCTTCAAGGTTCATTAGTCAATCACATTACAGGGCTGCCTGTTTGTGTGGCTGTTTTATTCTTACTTGGCAGGAATGAGCTGAATAGTACATTTACATTGCATGGTTCTACTCCATGGATTTACTTTGGTGGTGCATTCGGTGTAATCTCTGTTTTACTATATAATATAGTTGTACCTAAAGTTCCTGCATTTTATGTTACACTGCTCGCTTTTATTGGACAAGTATTTGCTGGGGTGCTTATTGATGTGATGATGAATAATGGGTATTCCAAGCGTACAATGATTGGCGGGGTGCTGGTATCTGCTGGGGTTGGGATAAATATGATGTTGGAACAGATTGGGAGTAAAAAATATGATTAAAAAAGCGGGAAGCTGCAAAGCTTCCCTATCTCCGCTCCTTCACTCCCTTAACTGGAATCTGTGCCAACAAAATTGCCCCTAATATCAGCCCACAACCTACCAATTCTTTCTCCGACATTTTCTCATGCAGCAAAATCCCGCCAGCAACTACAGAAAACACCGATTCCAGACTCAGTACCAAAGATGCAACTGTAGGATTTAACCCATTCTGCCCAATAATCTGCAACGTATACGCCACTCCACAAGACATAACTCCAGCATACAATATTGGAATCCATACCTCCCAACTAGCCATCATTGGTCCCCAGTCTCTTATCCCCTCAGTTGAATGTTTCATTTCCACAAAATACATCGGTATTGCCCCAAGTAAACCACTGACAAAAAATTGAATACATGACAGCCTTACCCCATCCACCAAAGGAGAAAACCTATCAATGATCAATATGTGTATTGCAAAAACAAAAGCACATAACAGCAGCAGTATATCTGAATTTTCCAGCCCAAATGTTCCATTCATACATAACAGATATAATCCTATTATGGCAATCGATACAGCTGCCCAGATATTCCATCCACACCTTTTTTTCAGAAAAAGAGACAATACAGGAACTAGCAAAATGTAACAGGCAGTAAGAAAACCTGCTTTTCCAGCACTTGAACCATAAAATATACCTAACTGCTGTAATGTTCCAGCTACAAACAATGCAATTCCACAAAATAGTCCCCCGAAAAACAAATTTTTCTTTTGTTCTCTGGTAATTGGCTTTTTACTAGTGACTCCAAAACGATCTAACACTTTAATAACTGGAATTAACACGATACCGCCAATAATAGACCGAATGCAATTAAAAGAATACGGACCTGCTGCCTCTCCTCCTTTGCTCTGTGCCACGAATGCAACACCCCAAATAAGTGCCGCTAATACAAGCACTAGCAAATTTCGTACTTTCTTAGATGAATTCATTTTACTGCTCCTTTTCCAAGCATGCCAAAAGAAGTAAACGCTTCCACATTTACCCTTTCACATCTTTATGTATTTACCTTTTCTAAGAGTCTGTCTTCCTACTTACAGAACACAAATTCCTTAATCTCAAGCAGCTGTCTACCATTAAACATATCAATAAAAGGTCCTCCAAATGCTGCCTCTGCTATAAAATAAAGAGCATGTCTTCCTGTTACACATTTTACTCTGCCTGTTACAACACCATCATTCATTCCAAACTCTATGCGACCAATTTCTTCTCCATCCTCTGCATCAAGTCGCACGTGAATAGTTCCTCTGCATCCAAAACCATTTATATTTAACGCTAACTCCATGGTTTTGCTTGAATAATCTTTTCCAAAGTCAAAATATTTATAACCCATTGCACAACCATCTGTAATGTTGGTAATCACACGGTCAAATAGATTTTTCTCTGTTACCATACAGCCACCCTTTAGTACACATGCAATATCTGCACTTATTATCTCGTAAGGGTTTAACGATTCCTCAAATCCAAGGGAAGTTGTCTCAACTTGAGGGATAGAACCGTCTGGAAGAATCTCAATTTTTTCAACACAGCCTCTTCTTGACATAATAGTGCCATTGGTCATTCTATGATAAAAAATGTACCACTGTTCTCCTATTTTGCAGATAGAGCCATGATTATTACCTGCTGGATAGTCTGCACCGCTATCTACGATGACACCTTGGTATTCAAAAGGACCTGTTGGTGATTTGCTTGTAGCATATACAAGCTGATTTGGAGTACCCCAAGAATAGATCAGATAATAGGTATCCCCAACTTTACGAGGGGAACAAGCTTCGAAGAATCGGAATGGTTCTTCTACTGGAATAATATCTTCCTTATAAGTCCCCTCTATAATCTCATACATATTGTCAGGATTGATTTCTGCCATAAAAGAGTGCAGATAACCACAGTAAATATATACTCTACCGTCATCATCAACAAGTACACCTGGGTCTATAAAAATACCTCCATTGTACCAGTCTTCATGCCCTTTCTCTATAGGATACTGATATTTGGACAATAATGTAAATGGACCTTCTGGTCTGTCAGCAACCGCAACACAACCTTTACAATTTTCTATGTATGCGTATAAATAGTATTTTCCATCTTTCTCAACTACATCTGGCGCAAACAGTTCATGACCTTTTGCCCAATCGCAGTCATTGGCATGGTCTTCATCAGTATCTGTATGAAAAATATCTCCGTGACAAACCCAGTTATTCAGATCGTGAATCGAAGCAGACCACACTTTTAACTTCGTATCACAGAATTTATCAGAACTCGCACTGTCATGAGAACCGTAGATATACACACGTTCCCCAAATACTCTAGGCTCCCCGTCTGGTATGTACTCCCATTTTGGTAAATATGGATTTGACATATTACGCCTCCTTATATATAACTAGTTTCCTTTTCTATTATACCTGCAGCAAATGGGAATGTATAGAGCAAAACACCCCTACTTTTTATAGATTATTACAGGGGTATTTCTATATTTTTTGACACCATCAAATTTCTATCTTATAATGTTAGAGTAACCCGAAAAAACTTTTACGAAACGGAGGAATTACTATGAAAAGTAATTTAACAAAAAGGCTCTATTCTATTATTTTGTGCCTTGTAATGGTATTCGCATTACTTCCTGCTGATTTTCTAGCAACTGATGTAAAAGCAGTAAGTTTACCTTACAACACAGGCACACGAGATGAAGTAGCTACATCCTTAAGTACGGATGCAAACAGTTATTATACTGGTAGCTACTCCTACTCTTCCTTGTCATCTCTAAGTGGCAGTAACTTAAAGAGTAAATTATATACTCTTATGAGCAGTACAATGAAAAAGTCAGTTACATATAAGTCCTTAACCACTTACTGGCCTTATACAGATGCAGAAGATGGAAAAGCTGGTACTGTTCTTTTCTACAGCGACGAAGACAGTTCTTCTTTTAACCGCGAACATGTATGGCCAAAGGNNCAAAGAGCCGTGGAAGTTTCTATCAAATTAATGGCGGCTGTGATTTACATCATCTAAGACCAGCCAATGCTAATGTCAACAGTACTCGTGGCAATCACACAATGGGAGATTTAAATCACAATGGAGATAAAGTAACCTACAACGGAAAAACAGTAGGCTGGCTTGACAAGAGCACCGATACCTTCGAACCACTTGATAATGTTAAAGGTGATGTAGCCCGTATTTATCTTTACATGTATGTTCGTTGGCAACAGCCAAATCTTTATCAAGACGTTTCCAAAGCAAATCTTCCAGCTTTTGATTCTGATGACAGCGCAAATGATGGTCAGGCAGTTATCGAAAGTCTTGATACTTTATTAAAATGGAACGCTGAGGATCCTGTAGATACTTGGGAAATGAGCCGTAACGATTTAACAGAAGATATTCAGGGAAATCGTAACGTATTTATTGACCATCCTGAATTAGCTTGGAAATTATTTGGAAAGGCTGTACCATCTAATTTAGTAACACCATCTGGCAACAACGGTTCTACACCTACAACTACTCCTACTCCAAGCCCAAGTGTAATACCAAGTACAACACCTTCTACAAATCCAAGCACTGCACCTTCCACAAATCCAAGCACTACGCCTTCCACTGAAAACGGAACTTACAAGTTAATCTCTTCAGTTAGTGAAATCACTGATGGTGGACAATTCGTCCTTGTTGGAGTAAATGGCAATTATACTCGTGCTATGAGCAATACGATAAATAGCGGACGTATGGCTGGTACATCCGTTTCCATTACAAACAATACCATTAGTAATCCAAGTTCTTCAATTGTTTGGACATTCCAAAAACAGGGTACTGATAATAAATATGCCATCTATAGTAACGCACTGAAAAAATACCTTGTTATTAGTGCAAACTCCACATCTGGATTTGCGTTAACAAGCACTCCTACATACTACTTTAATGCTACCAATGCAACAGATAAGGCTGCAAATGCAATCTACCTTTCTACAACTGCTACTGGTAACAGAAAAATAAGTATCTATCAGACTGATTTCAGACCTTATGCAACAAGCAGCTATAAGCCATTGTATTTGTATAAGTTAAGTTAAAAATACGCAAAAAAGGGAACAGCAAACTTCTTTTACTGGTGTTGCTGTCCCTTTCTTTTAAATCCACCGCTCTTGCAATTGCGATCATCTGCTGAATTGCAATGGAACAGTCATCTAATTGACAAGTCGGTGACACATCTATATCAAATCGTTTTAAAAGTTCCTTTAATTTTCGATTTATGGTTTTCCAGTCGATAAAACCAAACCGACGTGGTTCTCTTCCAATAGTTAATTTTAGTATACTCTCTTATCTAAAACGTCTTGTGTTAATGTATCTTTATCGAATGATTCCTCGTCTACGTATGCCTGTTTGTCTGGTGTTTCACCTTTTTCTAACTGCTCAATAATTTTCTGAACACGAGGACCATGTAATGGGTTACACTCTACATCGTAGCTGATTTTCCCGTTTAATGTTTCTGTTAAACCTGCTTTTGTTGCATCAAAGGAAATAACGGTGATTCCATCATCACCACACTTCTTACCAGCTGCTTCAATTGCATCGATTGCACCAAATGCTTCATTATCATTTTCGCAGTAAACAACGTCAATATCACTGTTTTGCTTTAACACACTTTCCATAACTTCCTGGCCTTTCGCCTGTGTAAATTCACCTGTTAGTTGCGCAACGATATTCCATTTATCATGAGCATCTACCCCTGCTTCCAAACCTTCTGTACGACCAATTTGAGCGGAAGAACCAATTGTTCCTTGGATATGTACAATATTAATGTCTTGATTAGCAAACTTCTGATCCATCCATTCCACTGCTTTGTCACCTTCTGCATGGAAGTCAGAACCAACCCAAGCTGTAAATAGACTTTCATCCGAAACATCAATCATACGGTCTACAATAATAACTGGGATTTCAGCATCTTTTGCTTCTTTTAAAACAGTATCCCATCCAATTTCTGTAACCGGCGCTAATACAATATAATCCACTTCCTGCTGAATAAAATTGCGAATTGCCTGAATCTGATTTTCCTGTTTTTGCTTTGCATCATCAAAAATCAGTTTATAACCGTTTTCCTCTGTAAAGGTTGATTTCATGCTATCCGTGTTAGCAGTACGCCAGTCACTTTCTGCACCTACTTGTGAGAACCCCACTACGATCTCACTTGCATTTCCACCATCTTTTTTTGTTGTGTCTTTGCTTATCGTATTGCTGCCACCACAAGCAGCTAATCCCATACTAAGTGCAGCTACTGTAAAAAGTGCTATGTACCTTTTCCTCATAATAAAACCTCCTAAAATTAAATAACTATTTATACCTATTATAGACTTTATCCTACTGAAAACCTATTCACATTATTGTAACAAAGTTTTAAATATTTCTATAACATAAATAATATTTTATTTATTAAGTTTCTAGTTTGTTTTCTTAGGAATTCTTACACATACCGTAGTGCCTTGGCCCGCCTCACTTTCAAATGATAATCCATACGCTGTACCATAGTATAGGTTTAGACGTTTATGTACATTGACCAGTCCAAGCCCCGTATGCTTATCTTCGTAAATGCCTGCACGCAGTTCCTCTAACTGTTCCTTGGTCATTCCAGCCCCATCATCTGTTACCATTAATATGATTTCATCTCCTTGATCGATTCCTTCCACCTTTATATGCCCGATTCCACGCTTATTTTTTACTCCATGATACAAAGCATTTTCAACTAATGGCTGTAATGTGAGTTTTGGAATATCATATGGTAACAAATTATCATCAATTTGTATAGAATAAG
>DBKX01000091.1:6006-10329 GCA_002297865.1 Lachnoclostridium sp. UBA739 | reverse complement strand
AGAATAAGATAAAATATCAGAATAACGAATCTTCTGAATTTGAAGATAACTTTCCACTTGCTGTTTTTCGACTTCTAACGTTATGACATCCTTTCCCTTGCTTAAAGAAGTTCGAAAAAATGTGGAAAGATAAGACGTCATTTGGATTACCTCTTTATCTTGATGGGATTCTGCCAGCCATATGATGGCATCTAATGCATTATACAGAAAATGAGGATTAATCTGCGCCTGTAACAGCTCTAGTTCCGCTTTACGAAGTGCAGTCTGATTCTCCTTTTCCCGTTCCATTAAATTATTAATGTGAATTGCCATATCGTTAAAACCATCATCTAATTTATTCATCTCAACATTGTTTGTTTCGATGGAGGCAACTGTAAAGTCTCCATTTCCTATATGTTCAACTTTCCTACATAACTGATAAACAGGTTCTGTGATACGTCTAGATTCCACCCAGGAATACCATAGCATGAACCCAAAAATTAAGACACTAAGAATTGCTGTAGCTCCGATAGTCATTGCAACCCTATTGTTAACATCTTGCTGCATTGCACTAAGATCTTGTACCTCATAATAAATATAATCTCCCATATAGGTTTGAATCAGCTTCGTTAAAACATAGATATCATGATCTAATTTGTCCATTTTTTCATCGTAATTATTGCTTTTTTGAATGCTAACCATACACTCAGATAGGCGATTGCATAAGCGAAGCAGACTTTTTACCCGCCATTGGTTTTCCTTGTTTTTTGTGGTTAACTTTAAACGATTAATAACACTCCTGGCATTTTCTACTTCTTCCAATGGTAAATGGTCAATACTTTTACTGCCTACCACATAATGATACATCTCCAAGTCCAGCTTTTCTTTAAAGTTCAAATTAAATTCACTTGCCGTAGTAGCATTATGCAACGTTATTGCATACTGCCGATTAAACGAAATCACCATAATGAATACAATAATTATCATAATCAGAAATGGAAAACTGATAGCTACTGTCAGATTTCGTAACTGTGACTTTAATGATCGTTTCTTGAATTTACTCATTCTGCCCCTCCGCACGATAATCCCTTGGAGAACAGCCATTTATCTTTTTAAACAGGAAACTAAAGTAGTGGGGATCTTTGTAACCCACTTCATATGCAATTTCCCCTGAACTTTTATCTGAACATCGAAGCAGTTCTCTTGCATACTGCATACGAAGTTCTGTTAAATACTCCACAAATGTTTTTCCCATTTGCTGGCTAAACACACCGCTAAAATAGGCAGCACTTATGTTAGCTGCCTTTGCTACCGTTCGAAGATCAATATCATGATCTGAGAAATGTTTTTTCATATATCCAATCGCTTTCTCCATCATTCTGCTGTATCGACACTTCGATATCTGGTCACGAATCTGAAGGGCTTTTTCTAAAAGTCTGCTTACATAGTTTTTTGCCTCATTTATCGAAGACATTGCTTGGGACAGACCAATGCTAACGCTTAAATCCGATTCAACCACTTCTTTCATAACATTAATTTTTTCAATAAATGCTTTCGTTGTAAATTGAAAATGCATGATTACATATTGCCTAAAAATTGTACTTTCAAGTGCATGCTCTCCTAATGCTTCAAAATAATCGTCGACAAAAGAGTCTATTTCTGATTTTAGCCCATTTGATAAAAACTTCTCAACAATTCTCTGATCCACTTTCGATGCATCAAGTTGATTAAAATTGAACTCGCTCTCTGTTTTCACAGACAAATCTGAGTCTTGTTCTTCAATTTGAAAATGTTCTAAATGAAAAATTTTTTGTCTCGCTTCTTGATAGCACTGAGAAACGTCACTGAGTCTTGTCACTGAATTTCCTTCTATAATGGACCACTTTATGTATTCGCTTAATGGCTCAAATGTTTGCTCGATCTTTCTGATACATTCTTTCGTCAACCCATCTATTTTACTTACATCCGTTTTAATCAGGAATGCAATCACATCTACTCCCATATAAAACATTTCTACCTTGTCATTTTTCGGAAACCTAACACAAAGTTCTGACTGATAATCTACACTCTGTGGCTCATACAACATGTTTTCCATATTTTCATCCACTAAAAGTATTACAATATTGTAACTTTCTGCCTTCAAACTAATATGCAGCTTGTCCGCGCGCTCAATCAAATCTGGCACGCTATACTTTCCGCTAACTAATGCTTCAAAGAAAGCACGATGGGAACTTGTCAAATACTCCTGTACTTCCTTCTGAAACTGTTCCATATATTGCTGCTTTTCCTGCTCGACATCTTTCTTCTGCTTCACCTGGAGAAGCACTTCAATCAGTTGCTCCTTGGATAACGGTTTTAGCAGATACTGATCCACACCAATCCCAATTGCTTCTTTTGCATATGTAAAATCATCATATCCACTCAAAATGATAATCGTTGTTTCAGGCATATTTTTCTTTATCAACCTGCTCAGGGACAATCCATCCATAAATGGCATCCGAATATCGGTAATCACAATGTTTGGCTTCTGCTTTTGGATTAACGGCCAAGCCAATTCTCCATCCGGGGCTTCACCTACAAAAGAAAAACCATATTCATTCCAAGATATCAGATTTTTTATACCTTGACGAATCAGGCTTTCATCTTCCGCTAAAAAAACACGATACATATTAATACTTCCTCTCATATTTGTTATGCCTTTCCTCATACACCCATTATTAATTTAACTTAAAAAATGTTCTGTGTAAAGTGTTGATTCGTGTTAAATAATTTGCAAAAAACCTCCTAAAATGTAAGTAAATCCAGCCCAATAAGACTGGATTCACTTTTCAACATTCCTCATTTAACCACTTTACTACAATATATAATCTAAATCACAATCCGTTCCGATTACCTTATCAATAATCCCTTTTTCTTTCGCTTCATGGGCAAATAAATATGTTTCGCGATCTTTAATGGAATCCAAATATTCGGCCGTCATAGAAGTATGTGCTATCATAAATTCTGTTACGCGTGTATCTAAACTATCATAAAATTTCTGTATATCTTTTCCTTTGTTTCCAGATGACATATATCCTGTCTGACCATCATGAATTAAGACAACGGTAGAAGGGAAACAGATTCTTTCGTGACCCGCAGCTAGGATGTAACTGGCCATACTTGCACACTTTGCAAACCCAACGGTAACTACAGGTGTCGTACTTTGCATGATTGTATCAAGAATCGCATTGCCAAGAATCAAATCTCCACCATCCGAATTAATATATATATATATTTTCTTTCTTTTCTCAACTGGAAGATTCTTATCCTGCTTATTCCATAGAAGAATGTATAAAATTAGATTTTCTAATAAATCATCGTTTATGTCACAATTCACAATGAGCTTTCGATCATTGATGTTCTCCTTTATAATGCGGTCATATATATCATCTCTTTCTTCTAAAGCAAGTTTAACTGATTCATCCATATTTCTTTTCACTCCTGATGATATCTATAATCTTCTACTAATATCTTATGATAAATGAAATTGAAATTTCCAATAACTTATACTTTTTTTATTTACTTTAACTACATCATATGCTAAAATACATCTATGTTTACCATGGTTATTTCCTTTCAATATCGAATGGAGGAATACTATGTCGCACTTCAAAAAAATTCTAATATGCTTTCTTTTAACTGTTTCTTGTCTATCTCAATCAGCAGTTCATGCAAGCACTGAATTCGCTTATGTTTCATTATCACATTACAACGCCACATCGAAGATTGGAGATGAATTTTATATAATTGCCCTTACTTCCAATGGAAAGAAACCAACATGGAAATCTAGCAATTCAAAAGTAGCGTCGGTCAATACATATGGAAAAGTAACCGCTAAGAGTTCTGGTACTGCAACAATCACAGCCAAAATCAGGAATGCAGAGGCTAACTGCAAAATCACTGTGAGCAAAACGGAACTTAATCTAAACAAAACATCTCTTTCACTGGAACACGGTGAAACCTTTCAGTTACAGGGTACAACATCGAACCATTCTACAATTTCTTGGAAATCTAGCAAACGAAGCGTCGCAACTGTATCCGAAGACGGCTTAATCACTGCATGCAAACCTGGCGAGGCCATCATCACTGCAAAAGCGAATGATACCAAGACCTCCTGTAGAATTACAGTTAAAAAACCCAGTGTCCGCATTTCATTAACCGCATTAAGCTTATATCGAAAGGAACAAAGAAGATTGTCTGTTTCAGTCTCATCTAATCTTACTCCTGTATGGAGAACCAGTAAAAAAAGCGTTGTAGAAGTAAATGAAAGAGGAATGATAACTGCTGTAAAACATGGTACTGCTG
>DBKX01000091.1:0-5970 GCA_002297865.1 Lachnoclostridium sp. UBA739 | reverse complement strand
GGTAGATGGTGTATCGGCCAAATGCTATGTAACGGTAAAACAGCCTGCCTTAAAGCTTAATAAATCAAATCTAACTTTAAAGGCAGGCTCCTATAGTGAGATCCAAGCAGAAGTTTCATCTGGTAACAGCCCACAGTGGCGAAGCAGCAACACCGCCATTGCTACCGTTTCTAATGGAACAATTACAGCCATATCAAAAGGAAAAGTGTCTATCTATGCCATTGAAGATGGTATCAAAGCAAAATGCAGTGTTACTGTCATCGAGTAAAAGTATGACAGCAAACTAATCTAAATCACAGTCTAATAAGGAATGCCATGGTAAGCTTGCTCTATAAAATCGATTGCAGATTCTTCATCTCACTACGCGCCTTGGAAGAAATCATATTATCATATCGATAAAACATAAACCCTGTTACTTGTTTCCTTTGTCTTGCATATAGCACCTGTTCCTTTAAATTCGTATCAACTTTGTACCATCTTAAGTCAGCTGGTGAAAGTGCTTGTGCTTCTTTATTAGTTAAACCCGCCTTATAAACACTCAGTGCTACATACAGCTTAACTTTTTTTGATTTTCTCAAGTCTATCCATTGATTTAATACCTCTTTATATGGTGCTACTGGATTAGTTGTACTCCAGTAAATCTGTGGACAAATAAAATCAAGATAGGAATCAGAATTCATCCATTTTGCCACATCACAATAATTTGCATTGGCAAGTTTTAAGTTGCTTATGCTGCCCTGGGGACTTACTCCAAACACAACTTTCTTATCAATTGCTTTTACTGCAGTTTTCACCCGTCTTAGTAGTGCACTTACATTACCTCTTCTCCAGTTTTCGATACTTTTTGATTGAACATGGTTTTGTTTGCACTGTAATTTGTATTGTTTAAATTCAGAATAATCAAAATTTGATTTATATTTACTCCCTAGATTTGGATAAAAATAATCATCAAATATTACGCCATTCACGTTATATTTCTTTACTACTTCCTTTACACCATTCACAATTAAGGTCCTTACCTCTTGTTTAGAAGGATTGTAATATAGCTGTTTATTGAACGTTAATACATTTCTGCGATCCGCACTCTTCTTACTGAGACGCCATTTTCTTGCCGGATTATTTACTGAAAGCTTTTTAATATCTGTACTTGTAGCTGAAACCCGATAAGGATTAATCCACGCATAGAATTGTAATCCTCTTTTATGTGCTGCTGAAACCATATAAGCAGTTGGATCATAATTAAGACTTCTTCCTTGCACACCACTTACATACGAAGACCAAGGAAAATATTTGGATGGATACATCGCATCTGAACTTGGTCTAATCTGAACAATCACTGTATTCATTCCCATAGATTTACATTGAGTAAACATTTTGTCAATGTAGTTGTAAAATTCTTTCTTTGACATATTACTTACACCAGCAGATAAAAACTCTAGATATGAAATCCAAGCACCTTTAAGTTCCGAATTTTTCGTATTTGCAGTAGTGCTGGATTTATTAGAGCTAATTGATGCTGCATTGGCTTTCACGCAACACACCCTCCCATTTAAAAGTACTGTGATCAATAAAAATAAGAGCACTCTCTTTGATTTTTTTAAAATTTGTTGCATAATATACACTCCTCTCTATCGCCCTGTTGGATACTCCTCAAATAAATTACATACAGTCTGATAGAAAGTTTTAGCTGCTTTTTTTTGATTTTCAGAAGAACCAAGAATACTAATGTCCTTTGTACTTGTCATAAAACCTAATTCAATTAAAATAGCTGGTACAGTATTTTGCTTTGTAACTACATAGTTAGCTGTTTTCACACCTCTAGTGGTACTTAACCCTAATTGTGAGGACCAGTTACTTTGAAAATAGTTTGCCACCATCTTACTTGTCAAACCGTATGAATTAGGTTTATTGTTGGTAAGGGTGTAATACGTTTCTGTGCCATTGGCCGCAGAAGACCCTGCTGAATTCATATGCAAGCTTATGAATACATCTGCCTCCACTTTTTCTGAATAAGCTGCTCTATCAGACAACTCAATCTTCTTATCTGTTGTTCTTGTCCAATAAGCCTTTACTTTAGAATTCTTTCCGTTAAAATACGTTCTTGCATATTTGTAAATAATATTATAATTAATATTTTTCTCTTGTTGTCCGTTACTGACGCATCCAGGATCAACGCCTCCATGTCCCGCATCAAGCAGTACAATACTATCATACATTTCACTTGGACGACCTACAGTAATTCCAAAGGTATCCCCGTTATCAAATAATTTATATCCTAATACCTTTGTAGTATGAAAAGTTAAAACTGTATTTCCAGACGAATTCAAGCTACATTTCACACTAGTTATCCCTTCTGGCAAAGAAGACAACGAAATATTGTTATAGTACGAAACCTGGTCACCTGGTATTGTTATCTTAAATTGTTTGTTGTAATAACAGTCAGTATCCATTATATCCGAATACGAAACACCCTCTGGTTTTTGTAATAAAATCGTATTATCATCTACTTCAACTTCTGAATTACAGAAATAGATACAATAACGATTCCCCGATTTTTCTTCATAATATGTAGCATCTTCTGATAGGCTCATTGTAATAGTCAAATTACCAGTCTCGCATTCTGAAATTTTTAATTGTTTCAAATTATTTGAATTAGTCAATTTTTTCGAAAGCTTTGTATCAATATTGTTAAGGTTTGCTATGGATAATGTTATAGTATTATGTTTCTTTGAGAATTCCGTTTCAATGCTTAAATCACTCTTTCCGACAAAACGAATCGATTCTACACCTTTTTCATCTATTAAATCAATTGATTGCAACGTATTTGTGCATGCCGAAGAGTGATTGGTTTTTTCTAAAGCCAATGACCATTCTTTCTTTCGTATTACTGCAATTTCACTGATTTTCTTAGATGAATTCCATACATACCCATATCCCAATGATTCAGCTGTGAATTTTGCTGGCACCATGATTGCACTTTTTTTTGTTACATTGTCTTTCATTATCTTGGGTGCTACTTTTAACGTACATCTTTTTCCATTTACATAAGCTGTTGTACTATCCAATGTAAATTCGACGACTAAATCATCATTACGAATGGTAATCGTCTTTGATTTCGAATTATATTGATATGTAGCATCCAATTCTTTATATCCAAATACTTTCTTGGCTTGTACAAATGCAATGTTTTTCATAACAACAGTAGGCATGTCCGATACATTAATAGAAGCTCCATTAATCTTCACACTTCCTTTTGTACCAGTATAAGTATGCCATGTTTTGTCATAGTAAAGAGCATATGGAGTTCTTATTTCAGCTAATGATTTACTAGCATTCCAATTATATGTATACCCCAAAGCCTCTGTCACGAAACGCGATGGCACCATTAACTTTGTCTTTTTAGAATGGTAAAAATAAACTTTTCTTGGCGAAACAGAAAGAGTCTTTTTTGTCCCATTCACATAAGCAATACTGCTCCCCATTGTAAGCTTTACCGTATTCTCATTCTTTTTCATAGTTAATACTTTCGTAAAGGTATTATATTGACACTTTATGCCCAAACCATTTTTGAACACTACATCGTATGGAAATAGAGCAATGCCATTTACTATAATTCCTGGTGTATTAGAAACATCAATACCTTTACCATCAAATGCAGCTTTTGCCTGTGTCCCCTCGTACTTAACCACACTTCCGTTCATTTTAATCCTTAAGTTAGAAGATGCTTGAACAGAATAATATGGAGTTATGGTCAAAATTAGACACATAAATAGAATAAATCTTAATTTCTTCATCTTATCACCTTTTCATTATAATGCTTGTCCTGTATAGATAATAAGCATAAAAATTGTTAAAACTGTGTCATATTTTAACATTTATGAAAGAATACGTTACTTAACTTTCTCGTAATAAGGAATAATTAGGCTGTTACCCTCTTTAATCTCATTGCCTGATAAATGATTACACTTTTTTATCTCTTCAATATATGCTTTCATGGAACGATTCTCATCGGAATAGTAAGTCTCTGCGATTGTCCGGAGAGAATCCCCTTTCTCTATCATTACAGAAGTAACATTTTTCTGCACTTTATACGGCTGTCTTGACGCAGTAATGGAAACTGTCACCATACTTGATAATAGCACCGTCCCTAGCATGAAATACACTACTGCTTTTTTATTTATGTTTCTCATATGATTATCCTCCAGTCGAACATGTGTTTTTGTTTATTATATCGAACATGTATTCGAATGTCAATGTTTTTCGACCATATGTTCGTATTTTTCTAAGATTCTGTTGGAAAGCATTGGAAATGTTTACTTTTCATAACTGAAATTTACTGCTTTCTTTTAAACAAACACCTGTACGGAACATTTGTTTGACATTTATTTTCTAATCAGTTATAATAAAGAAAACTATACTTTGGAGGTTCCCAAATGGGTTACGGAAAAATAAGCACAAAGCAAAGAGAGATTTTAGATTACATAAAATCTGAAATTTTACAAAGAGGCTATCCACCCGCAGTTCGTGAAATCTGCGAAGCGGTTCATTTAAAATCTACTTCTTCAGTGCACTCTCATCTAGAGACATTGGAGAAGAACGGTTATATTCGTCGAGATCCAACGAAGCCTAGAGCAATTGAAATCGTTGACGACTCTTTTAACTTATCCAGACATGAAATTGTTAATGTTCCCATTGTCGGAACAGTTACAGCAGGACAACCAATTCTCGCGATCGAGAATATTGAGGGATATTTTCCTTTGTTATCAGAAGACATGCCAAAGTCTGATACCTTTATGTTAAAGGTGAAAGGTGAAAGTATGATCAATGCTGGCATTTTTAATGGGGATTTAATCCTGGTTGAAAAGCAGGTTACAGCAGATAACGGAGATATTGTTGTAGCATTAATTGATGATTCCGCTACTGTTAAGACTTTTTATAAAGAAGAGAATCATTTCAGATTACAGCCTGAGAATGATACAATGGACCCAATCATTGTTGACCATGTTGATATTTTAGGTAAAGTACGTGGACTTTATAGAAGATTTCAATAGGAAACAGGACCACCAGTGTGAACTGGTGGCCCTGTTTCATGTAAAACCCTTAAAATTTCTTTATTTTACATATTTTAATTCCAATTCAGAAAGCATTTTGATGTATTTATCTTGCAAGCCTTCTTCTGTTGCCTTATCTTCCATTGCTCTCGTTTTTTCATTTACGACTTCTTGCACTTTTTCATCTAAGTTCTTTTCACCAAATGTAAACACAACTGTGTTTTCTTTATCGATATGACGATTGATAAGATAAGTATACCCCATCGTGTTCGCAATTATATCAAGTTTTGCATCTTGGCTTCCTGTTTCTTCGTAAGCTCTTAAGGCATTATCTAGCTCCATCATATGAAGTCTTCCAAGGTCATGTTCTACCATCATGCCGTGTGTAATCAGTTTTTCTGCAACCGTACCAAGTTCCTTTTTCATGTAATCAAACAGAATATTTTCCTCTTTTTTATGATGATGTTTATCTGCGTAATTACGTACAAAATCAACCATTTTGTCAAAATCTTCAACAGCTAAGTCTCCACCATTTAACACATGTAAACTTGCCGCGCGCATAACAACTGCCATACGTTTTATATTTTCATGCTCTTTTACTAATAAGTCTACCCCGTACATACCAATGCTCCGTTTCTATTATTTTCTGTTAATGTGATAGTTTCCATCTGCATCTGCAGTAAAGGAAAAAGAAGAATCCTTTAAATATCCAGCTATAAATTGACTACGTAATGCGTAATAAATCTCGATTGAGCCATTTACCTCTGACCAGTAAGTTTCATGGATACACATAGTTCTTTGATACACTACTTCATCAGAAGATGCAGAAACCATTTCGTTTACATGGTCACATGGCATACCATCAAGTAACATGTCGTTTAACTTTTGATAGACCTGTTCAGCAGATTCAAAAGAATCC
>DBKX01000249.1:3683-24714 GCA_002297865.1 Lachnoclostridium sp. UBA739 | reverse complement strand
ACTTTGGAACGAGTATTCTGGAATGTAAACATAACCTGATATAAAGGATTTTGTGATGTTCCTTCTTCTCCTAAGTCCTTTGCCAGTTCTTCAAAATGATATCCCGAATGTTCCATGTAAGCAGCACTTTCCTGACTCATGTTACGGATGAAGTCGGTAATCTTCATTTCTTTATCCGCTTTTATCCTGACTGGAAGTGTATTGACAAACATACCAATTACATCTTCTAACTCTTTGTATTGTCTTCCTGTAAATGGCATTCCTATGACAATATCTTTCTGTCCCGTATATTTTATTAACATCATGCTGTATGCGGATAACAGATAGGAACTTGCTGTTACGCTTAATTCTCTTGCCCGTTCCTTCAGACTATTCACCTGTTCAATTCCTATCTCATACGTAAATACAGCTCCTTTATCTGTTCTTTCCTCCACGTTGTCATAATCATATGGCAGTGTAAGATTTGGAATTCCATCGCTGAATTTTTCTATCCAGTAAGCCTTTTTCTTTTGATATTCATTTGTGTCTGTCTTGGATGAGAAAATAGCATAATCTACATATCTACGGCTTCTATCTGGAACAATTCCGCCTGAATATAACGTAATAAAATCTTCAAACAGTACTCCCATAGAAACTCCATCTGCTGCAATATGATGAGATCCCACTAGAAGATATCCATGTTCTTCATCCTCCATTACATATTTTGTACGAAGCAACTCTCCATCTTCTAATGAATATGGCTCATTGAATTCGTAGATAATCTGTCCAAGTTCATCTTCTGTTAACTGATGGCCACACTGTTCCACAACCCATCCATCATAAGGCTTTTCCTGTATAATCTGTTTCATCCCAGCTTCATCTATGATATATTGTGTTCGAAACGATTCGTTATGTTGATAAATCGTCTCAAATGCTTCTTTGATATGCGTAATCTGTATATTTCCTGTCATCGCAAACACTGCTGTCAGATTGTATGCTCTAGATTCTGGATTTAACATGCAATACGACAAAATACCCTTTTGTTCAGAAGATAGCGGATAGGATTCCTGACTCTCTACACGAACCAGTCCCATTTCTTCTCCTTCAAACTTATCTAGATATTCTGATAATTCCCGTATGGTCTGATAGTTGAAAATAGTACGAATGGTTACTCCTTGTATTCCCGCCTTAGAAAGCTGATTCATAACTGCAATGGCAATTACGGAATTACCGCCTATTTCAAAGAATTTTTGGTCCAAATCTACCGCTTTCATCCCAAGCTGCTCACACCAGATCTTAGCAAGCAGTAATTGTGTACTCGTATATCCATTTTCACTGTAACCCTTAAGCTGCTCAACAGACATATAGTCTTCTGTCTCTTCTTCCGAATGGCTTAAGCCTGCTTCTTTCACACACACTCCGTAAAACTTGGCAATTACTCCTTCTCCATCACTTAACTCCAGATTATAAACTGCATCCTCTTCTGCTAAATGAATTATGGCATCAAAACTTAATGGTAACGGGCGGTTTATCACTGCTTCTTTACACGACTTTACGATACCTTGTTTTCCAGTCGTTTCTACATAATGAATGGTCATGGCACGTTCTAATAGTGCGGGATGTAATGCATGTTTCTTTTCATCTTTTCTATATGGAAATGGTAATTCTACATGAAAAACAGCTTGCTTTTCATCCATATTGATCTTACGGATACAGTCTCTTCTACCTATTTCCCTTGCTACAGTCTTTTCTTCCAATTCAGCTTTTACAGCTAGTTTTAGGCTTTTCCTGTTCTCAGTTTCAACAAACTGTATGTTCGCTGTGGCTAACAACATATCCTTTTCTTTTTTCTCAACCTGCAAAGTGATGGTGATCTGTTTTTCTTCCTTTTTCACAACGGCACAGATTTCTTCCACCTCTGCAAGATTTCCATTTTCAGGAATCTCAATCTTCCTGATACAAACACGACTTCCTCTTTCATACAGTAAGGCATACTGATAAAAAATCTCCATATATACATCTGGTGAAATTACAGTCTGTCCTGGAACAGCATTTGTATCAAGTCTCCAGCTTCTTTTATCCAGTTTAATCTGATAAATGTCCTGTTCTTCTGTTGCCAGCATCAAACGCCCTGTAACTGGATTAATTGTTTCCAGCAATGGTTTATCAATCCACCTGTCTTTCAACTCAAAAGGATAGACTGGGAGCTGTACCTTAGAAAGATTCTTCTTGCTGAATACTTGTGGTTCTACTGTCTTTCCCTGAACATACAACAATGCCTCTTCTACATTTAATCTATCAGAATCAGAAACCTTATTTAGATAAAAACAGCCCTCTGGGAATTCTGTTTTACCCGTTTCATCCTTTATACATTCTTTTAATGCATTCAGTTTAACAACCATTTCTTTCTTGCTTTTTGCGATTACAGCCAGACGCTTTTCAAAATGTTCACGCCCACACCATGCAGTATAACAGATATTTTCAAGTGTAGATTCTGTCTCACGAAGATACTGCTGATACTGAATCAACATTTTCATTAGTGTTTCTTCTGTTTTGGCTGACAGAAATAATGGATAGGCCTCTTCCTTTTCTACTACTTCTTCTTTCTGTTGCTTTGCTCTTTTTAATACAATATGTACATTCGTTCCATTAAAGCCGAAGTTATTTATGGCAATCATCTGTTCTGGATTATTTTCGTCCAATTCAATTGGCTCATCTGTAATATAAATTGGACTGTTCACGAAATTGATATAATGGTTTGGATTGTGAAATCTCTGCATTGGCGGAACTTTTCCTGCTTCCAGTGACAGCGCTGCCTTGATGAGAGCTGCAATACCTGATGCACCAATTGTATGACCAATGTTACATTTACTTGTACCCAATCCACAGATCTGCTTTTTGTCCGTATATTCTGCAAATGCCTGCGTGAGACTTTTTACTTCAATCGAATCACCAACTAAAGTACCTGTTCCTTGTGCCTCCACATATTTGATATGTTCAGGGTTAATATGGAATTTCTTCCATACACTGCTTATCAGAGTTTTCTGTGCCTTGACATCGACAGCCGTAATAGAGGCTGAATTTCCGTTATTATTAGTACCATCACCACAAATCACAGCATACACATGGTCTTTTTCCTGATATGCCTGTTCTGCTCTTTTTAGGATAACAACACCGATTCCTTCTCCCCACACAGTTCCATTGGCATTCTCATCAAATGGAGATACTATCGTGTCAGGTGACTCCATAATGGTTATTTTCTCCGTTACAACTGGAATTAGATTCATTGCCGCTCCACAGACAATTGCATAGTCGATTTTTCCAGTTCGAAGAGCCTCACAGGCCATGGTAGCTCCTAACAATCCAGATGCACAAGCAGAATCCACTAAAACCCCAGGACCATTTAAGCCTAAATAATAGGCAATTCTTGCAGGCATCATGCTGTTTGCCCCACCTACAAATCCTGTTCCATCTAGCTTTTCACTCAAATCCTTATATCTTGGCTGTCCTAACTCTGCATTTCCTACATAAATTCCAACTTTTAAGTCTTGAAGCTTTGTGTTTGTACAGTTCGCATCTTCCAGTGCTTCATATGCACACATCATAAAAGTTCTCTGCAGTGGTTCCATTACTTTTGCTTCTGCAATAGACAACTTAAAAAAATGCTCATCAAATTCACTGATATGATCGATATAGGCTTGCCTTTGGTAAGGTTCCTCTGTATCACAAACTTCATCTGGAAGCCATGGATCTGTTAATTTTCTTCTTGCTTTTGGATAATCACGTACGGAATCAATTTTATTTAACAGATTGCTATAGAATTCTTCAGGTGTATATGCTTCTGGAAACCTGACTGCCATTCCTGTTATAGCAATCTCACTATTTTTTGTTTCTTTTGCTGAAAGTTTTCCTAACAGCTCCATTCCCGTCTGGACATCCATTTTCTTTTTTTGTACTTCACTTAATATAAATTTTTTCAAATCATCCATATGAATTCAATCCCCATTCTCATCGGTTTTTTCCGTTTTCCGCCTTCTCCATATTCTTGATGAACAATAACAGGATAAAATTGATAACAGCAATAGCAAATAGAATCGGAAATACAATTCGGCTTCCCTTATGTTCAATGATAAATCCAATTGCTATCGGTCCAATCGCATATCCTGCTCCTGTTACAATTTTTATCCATGCTGCGAATCTTCCTAGCATATCTGGTGGCGCAAACTCCGAAATATAAGCACTTGAATTTGGTGTGTTTAGGATGTCGGAACATGACCACAGCAAGGTAGTTATCACATAAATTCCAAAGAACTGCCCAAAATAAATCAGTCCAAAGCCACATCCGACCAGTGCGGTAGCGATTAAGAGCAGATTCAGTTTATAATACTTTCTCGTAAGATTATTAATTACACTTGTCCCAATTACAATTACAAATGCATTAATCCCTAATACGATACCATAATATCTTGTTCCCAAATCCCCGAACACTGCATCCAGATGAATTGGAAGTGCATAAGTGTTCTGAGAAAGAATAATAGAAAACAAGCAACAGGATAAGCTGAATAAAAGCAGTGTTGGGTATTTGAATAAAACACTCCATAAACTTTCTGACTTTTCCTTTTGTGCTTCCTCTTTTTTTTCTATCTGTTGCGGTTTCTGAGGGGCATCGTAATTTACTAAAAAACCAAAAATGATAAGAGATAATATCTTCATAATTACCTCAACACCAAACAATAGCTGGTAATGTTTCGAGAAAAATGCTGCACCTACAATGCTAGATACCATATTTCCCATATTCGTCCCCACAAAGAACAGTGACAGACAATCCTTTTTATTATCATTATCAGAAACTTCAAAAATAGTGGAATTATAAACTGGTATTGTCGCTGCAACAAATAAGGCATTGAGTATGAATAAAATTGGGGTCACCGTTTTCGAAAAAATAAACATATTAAGAATTGTTACAATAATTTCCAATCCTTGAAAGGTAAGAAATACCTTTTTCTTTCCCCATACATCACTTAACTTTCCCCCTGCTAATGAGCCTGGAAGAAATGCCATTCCTGCCAACGACACATAGATTCCCGAATAGTTAGGTTTAATCCCCAACTTGTTAGTAAAGAAAATTGACATAAACTGTGCCATATAGTTTCCACAGTTTACAACTAAAGTAACAAGGAATATTCCCCATACTACTTTCGGAACTTTTTTAAATCCAAACCTATTCATACTCCTCCTATTCTGCCACAAACTACTTGTGACGCTCTGTTATTCTAATCATCAGACTACTCTGGGTTTACTGGCATTACGTATGTTATGTATATCTTATCCTTCTTATATCTCATTACTGCCATATAAATGGGAACGTCTAAAGACTGCATCCGCTGTTGCTCTTGTTCTGATGCTTCTTGTTCTCCTTGATAATTCATTACAATAAACTGTTCTTTCATCATTTTTCTTAACTGACTGACATCTTGTTTTTCTGTTGTTTCTTCTGCTAATAATGTATCTGCTATGTTGATCTGCTCCTGTTTTACATATTCTAGATTCTGTTCTAATAGCTTCAGAGCAACTTCTTTTTGTTTTCTATCAACCAAAAGTGGGATCATATCAAGATAGGCTCCTATCTTCTGATAATCCTGTTCCTTCCTTCCATGGAAAATGAACCATGTAGGAAGCTCTTCCGTTTCAAACAAATCAAACAGATAATCTAGTGCCAGCTCGTAACTTTTGTACATGATTTCCTTTTCACTGATGCCTGCTTCTATACTGTATTCTTTCGTTAGCCTCGTATACTCCTTAGGATAAATCTTTGTTAACTTGCGAAGTGTATTGGATGCCTTAAAAAATCTATCCAGTTGAAAATGCTCTCGGACATTGTTTTCCTTATTCTTACTGTCATTCTTATCCATTTTTACTTCTGATTTTTCGGCATCGCCAAACGCACTGTTTCCACTTAGCGTTTTCACAATCTCTTCCTTCACTACGAAATTAGAGAACATATCATAAAATGCATGCTGAATATCAATATAGATATGAAATACATCTTGTTCCATCTTCACAACAAACAAACAATACGGTAAATCTACGTCCATTCTTGAAACCTTCAGGGTTTGTTTTACTGCTTTGATATGGTGATTCTGTTCCTCTTTTGTATAAGAACTGATATCCAGATACGGAATAAAAATTCTATTCTCTTTGTACTGATATACCTTTAACCGAATATCTTCTGCGCTATTTATTTCATATCCACATCGCAGCTGTTCTTGATTTTTAATCAGTATTTCTACTGCACTCCTTATCTGATCCCCAGTGTAATCTCCTTTTATTGTAACAACATCACTTATGTACTGTGGATTCAATCCAAGGTAAAACATTTGCACAAATGATGGTCTTACCTCTCTGCTTTCCACTGTAGTTCTAGGAAACTTTTCTCGGAAGAGCTTCACTTGTTCTGCTACGGAAATCGTTTCCTCTAGCGGCTTATCTTCCTCAACCTGACCAACCGACGGTATATGTTCTGTTTGCTGCTTTCTTGCCAGTTCCTCTAGTGTAAGGTTAGCAAATAAATCCTTAATGGTGAACTGAAATCCTGCATTTAATGCTTCTGATATCATACTCAATGCTAATATGGAATTGCCACCAGCTGACCAGAAATTTTCCTGTATGGAAATATCCTCTTTCTTTAAAATCTTTGACCAGATAGCTGCAAGTTCCTTTTCCTGCTTCGTTACTGGATATTTTATAAGCTTCTTTGGTGCCTTTTTTTGTATCAGTTCTTTTATTTTGTTACTATCGGTTTTTCCATTTTGGGTAATCGGTATGGTATCGAGGCGAATCATGATGTCTGGAACCATATAGGCTGGTAGCTTTTTACTCAACACCTCTCTCAATTTTTCTTCTACATCGGCAGGACTGGTATATGCTGCACATAATTGCTTTACGCCTGCTTCATTTTCATATACCTCTACCACCATATCTTCTACCAGACCTGATGCGATGGCATTTTGTATAATTTCATCACACTCAATTCGATATCCTCTTACTTTTACCTGATTATCCTTTCTGGCTACAAATTCTATCTGTCCATCCAGATTCATGTACCCAAGGTCTCCACTTCGGTACATTCGCTCTCCAGTTAATTTGTCTATACAAAAATGCCCTTCGTTTAATGCTGAATCCACATAGCCTTCTGATACACATTTTCCTGAGATACAAATCTCACCAATTGTCTGAAATCCGCATACCGCATCGTACCCATTCAATATATAAACATTGTATCCTGGCAATGGCTTTCCAATTGGAAAATCTGTACTATGAACATTTTTATCAAATACACAGTAGGTTGCACCAACACAGGTTTCCGTTGGACCATATGAATTGATGATGTGCATGGAATCGGATAAATGATCCACATAATGAGGTAATACATTTTCTCCTCCAACAATCATGGTCCGTATTGGCAAAGAATTCTCACATTTGTTGAGTACACTTGCAAATGCTGGTGATGCACTGACATAATCCACTTGATGTTCTTCTACTATTTGCTGGAATACTTTTAAATCAAGCATCTGCTCTCTTTTTATGAGAATAAGAGTCCCACCATTAAGAAGGGTTCCGAATATTTCTTCTATTGAAACGTCAAATGAGATAGATGCCATTTGTGTCATCACAAACGGTTGCTTGTCTATCACATATTCCCTAAATGCTTTGATGTACGTCATCAGGTTTTGATGGGTCATCTGAACCCCTTTTGGCTTTCCTGTACTTCCTGATGTATATATGATATAGGCGATCTTCTGGCTTATGTCCTGTGTATCCATAGGCACTGTCTCAATATCCAGGGTCATGGTCTGAGATATGTCCAGTACAGTTCCTTCTTCCCATGTATAACTGCCTGTTCCATCTGACAATAGAAATCTAGCCTTACTATCCTCTAATATGTACTGGATTCTTTCTTCTGGAAGCTGTGAATCTATCGGTACATAGGCCGCCTTACATTTTAGGACTGCAAGAATTCCTACAATCATTTCAATGGAATGGGAACCGTAAATTCCAACCCGTTCCCCTTCCTCTATGTGATGAGCTAGTAAATATCCAGCCAGTCTGTCAGACTTTTGTTCCAATTCCTGATAGGTTAGTTTCCTATCATCTTCTATGACAGCTACCTGTTCTTGACAAGTTTGAGCCTCTTTTCTAAACTGTTCCACCGCATTTGCAGGCTTATTGTCTAAATGCATCATCTGAGAATAGGAAAGAATTTTTTGTTGCTCTTCATCGGATACCATTCGAATTCGATTTACTGGTTTCCTTTCCCCTTCTATCATCTCTCCTAATAGATTGACAAAATGCTGCTTCAAAAGCTCAATTGTTCCTGCATCAAAAATATCCGTACAATATTCAAAAACACACAGATATTCTTCCTCAGTACTTCGAATCTCTAAAGTCAAATCATATTTGGAGCTTAAATCATCGTATGGATACAAAGCCCATTCTGTTCCGTTTATGACCGTTTCTTCCTCTCTGTCTTCCTGCATGACAATCATGTAATCAAACAGTGGATTACGACTCATATCTCGTTCCACACCTAATTCTTCTAGGAGTTCTTCGAATGATATTGCCTGATGTTCATATGCCTCACCCAAGACTTCATTTACATGCGTAATGACCTGATCTAATGTATTTTCTTGGTCAATTTGAATTCTTAAAGGCAGTGTTTTTACAAACATCCCAAGGGTATCCTTAATCTCATCGCAGACTCTTCCATTGGTAACGGTCCCAATTGTAATGTCATTCTGTAATGTATATTTTTCTAGTAAAAGGACAAATGCGGTAGTCAGTATAGCAAACTCCGTTGTATTGTTTTCTTTTGCCAGTCTTACAATCCCTTCTTTTATCTTAGATGATATCCGCATGCTCTCTTTCATTCCTCGATAAGTGAACACAGATGGACGTTTTTTTATGCAGTAAGGCATAACCGGCTCCGGCACCACACGAAACTTTTCTTTCCAGTAGGCTAAAGATTCATTTCTTGCCTTTTTCCCTTCATTCTCATTGACCCATACCGCATAATCCAAATAGGTAACTTTTTCTTTCTGTCCTTCCACTCCAGATAGGAAAAGACAGAATTTCTGTATCAATCTGTTTATGGAATGTCCATCCAGAATGATATGATGTACATCAACTACCAGAATTCGGTTATCCTTATCTGTTTCGATTAATCCGAGCCGAATACCAGGTTCCTGCTCTAAGTCAAAAGGTCTTCGAAAACGATGGATACATGCTGTGACTTCCTTTTCCTTGCAATAAATTCTTTCAGCCTTGATTCTAAAATTACCTACTCTTTGTACGATTTCGTTGTCTAATTGCTGAAAGGTAATTTGAAACAATTCATACCGCTGTAAGAATGTTTCTGCCTGTTCCACTATTTCCTGGTTCGTAATACTTCCTTTTACTTGAATGGCACGAGTTATATTATAGTTTGTGCTTTCCTTGTCCATATTTTGCAGAACAAAAATTCTCCGCTGTTCTGGTACCGCTTTATAATATTCTTTTGGTTCTGCTTTTGTTATTGTAACCTTTGAATGACCTGCTTCTCGATTTTTCTCAATAACGTCAGCTAACTCACGTATCGTTCTGTTTCGGTTTTCAAAAATATCAAATAACGTGAACTGGCTGTTGGTCTGGCTATTTACTTCATTTACAAGCCGTAGAATATTAACCGAATTGGCACCAATGCGAAACAGGGTATCTTCCATACTGACTTCTGAACATGAAAAAATATTCTTACAAATCTCACTCAACTGCTTTTCCAAAGGTGTTACCGGCTCAATTATTTCTCGCTTGTCCTTATTTGCAAGTTCTTTTAACTTCCCATAATCAAGTTTAGCATTCATATTAATCGGTAAACTTGTAAGGACCTTAATCACCTCTGGAGTCATATAATCTGGAAGCTTGGATCGGATAAATGATAAGATTTCCGTTTCCTCTATATCTTCGCCTTCATTTGTACTTTGCACAAATCCATACAATGTCTCGCGCTCTTCCAGATAAATTACAGCTGCCTGTTCCACACCTTCGTATTCCTGAAGTGCTGCTTCCACTTCACTTAATTCAATTCTGTGTCCTCTTAATTTTACTTGTCTGTCAATACGGCCTAATAATTCGATTTCATCATTTTCCAGCCATTTTCCAAGGTCTCCAGTTTTATAAACGATATCACCTGGTTTACTGTTAAATGGATTTTGTATAAACTTATCTGCATTTATCTCTTTCGCAATGTATCCTAATGTACGGTATGGTGTTCTTATCCATACTTCCCCCATTTGTCCTGTCCGGCATATTCTTCCGCCTTCTGAAACAACCAGCGCTCTTGCACCAGGAATAGTGTTCCCAACTGGAATCACATTTCTTTCCAAATCACTTTCTTTGATGATATGAAAAAGTTTAGCCAGTGTTGTTTCTGTAGGTCCATACAGATTTACAAACTTCATTCTGTCATGGAATAGTGAAAACCAGTTTTTAATACAATTTGGCTTTAACAGTTCTCCTGCAAGCAGTATCACTTGCAGATCTGGAAAACTGTTTTTTGTTACTGGAACAGCAGACAGGATCTGAAACATACTCGGCGTACAATGTAATAACGTAACCTTCTCTTTCTCCATCCACTTGGCAAGTTCCTGTGAGTCAAGTAACATCCTATCATTCTCAGGAATACAGATTGTCCCACCAGTGTGAAGAGGCAATAAAACATCTCTCAAAAACGGGTCATGACAAGGCGGTGTGACTTGTGCTACACGTACGCTAATGTCTGTTGCAAATGTTTCTGCTTCCCAAGTAATAAACTGTGCAATTCCCTTTACCTGTCCCACAATGCCCTTAGGCTTTCCTTGACTTCCCGATGTGAAGTAAATATATGAGCGAGCAGTATCAGCTGCCTCTTTCCATGCTGATGGTGTATCTGCTGGAATCACTGCCTGTTCGATCTCCAACCTCTTCACAGGAGTTTTTAGTTCTCTAATGAAACCGTCTACCTCATCATTTAGGTTACTGTCGCACACAATAACACTGGCCTCTGATTCCTTAAGCATTTCCAAGCACCTGTCGTGTGGAAATTTGGCACTGACTGGCATAAATACAAGATTGTATTTAACGCATGCCATTAGTACGTAAATATAGTGTTCCACCTGATGGGAGATACACGCTACACAGCTTTGTTCTTTTATACCAGCCCGCTCGATCTTATGACCTATGGCATCTGCTCTGAACTCTAATGTCTGATAGGTAATCTGATAGGCCTGCGTACTAATTGCAATCTTCTCTTTATTCTGTAAAAAACTATCCTTTAGCAATTTTTTTAATGTATACATTCTATTTTCATTCCTTTTCTAAGAATCCTGAGCTATTCCAACTCTAAATCATCATTAAAATCGTCCATTCGGTCTGATTCTGTATCTATAAATTCACCTAGTGTCACTTCTGGGATCTCAGAGATCTGAACAAGAATCTGATTTAGTTTTTCTCCCATTAAAACAATGGAATCTTTCAGATACAATTCCATATTAAATCTAAATACCAATATCCATGAATCTCCTGGGATGACTTTCAAACTTAAACCTAATGTTGACTGTTCAAAATACCTGCTATCCGATATGGTAAATCCTTTATAGGACTGTTCCCTTTTGGAAAAATCAAGTTCACCCACAACTGGATAATTCTCAAAGACAACTGCATAGTCAATAATATCTGTATTTAAGCCAGTTTTCTGTACAATATCACTAATGGATAAGAAGCAGTGCTGCTGTGCCTCATTCTGATAATCCTTTATATACTCCACCAACTGCCTTACTGACCTATCAGGATCTATCCTTACACTCATTGGCAATGTATTAATAAATAACCCGAGCATCTGATTTATTCCTTCAATTCGAGGATCTCTTCCCGATACGACATAACCGAATACCACATCATCCATTCCAGATAACTGACTTAAAAGGATACCCCATGCACATTGCAATACCATACTTTCTGTCACATGCCAGTCATTTGCAATAGTTCTAAGTCTGGCAACAGTAGCTTCATCCACAGATATTTCATAATTGCCCTGAATATACTCAGATGCAGTATTTTTCTTTTTCACTGGCAAGTCAAGACCACTTTGGATACCTTTAAGTTTTTCTTTCCAGAACTGTAGTGCTTCACTATTTCCAATCTTATAACTTGTCCTTATGTACTCTGAATAACTAGCCTCTGGAAGTGCTTTCGGATGAATCCCGCCAAGGAGCATAAAGTAATTCTCAAAAAATTCATTTAAGACCAGACTTAAACACCATCCGTCTAAAATAATATGATGAAAACTGAATATGATGTAATTACCATCCTCTTGCTTAACAATGGTCATTCGAATCAGTTTGCCTGCTTCTAAATCAAAGCCTTCTGACTTATCCTGTTCCAAAATTTCTTCAAGTGTTACCGTTTGATTGCCTTCTATGATGTGGAAATCTACTTCACTCTGTTCCAACACAATTTGCACTGGTTCTTGCAAGCCTTTGTAGTGGAAGGAAGTTTTGAAAACATCGTGTGCTCTTACCAGTAGTTCAAAACTTTCTCTCATTTTCTCTAGGTCTAGTTTCTCCGCAATCCTAAATGAAAATCTCTCGTAATAATATTCTGAATTTTTTCCTAATGAAACTGTTGTAAGTATGTTTTTCTGCATCGGTGATAATGCATAAATTTTTCTTATCTCACTACTATTCTTTGCCTTGATATTCTCTAATTCAGAAAGCGTCAAATGATTATATCCATAATCTAGTGGTGTGCTCATTTTTTTTGCACTTGCTAATTCTTTTGCTGCAATCTCAATACTCTCCTTGAAATCTTCCATGAAAACTTCCATCTGTTTGGATGTAAACTCCAACGTATGTGCAAGACTTATCTTCATTGCATTTTCTATGTGAAATACATTCAGTTCCATGTCATAGAGTGCTCTATTCTCACTGTTGATTAATGGCCCATAAATCATATCGCTAATCTTAAACAGACTATCTTTTTCTACAAGTCCAAGATTGCCAATGTAATTGATAATTACATTAGATGGTATTAAAGTTTTATCCTCTCGACGAATCATATCAAACCCGATTCCCTCATCTGGCACTCTGTGAAATTCCTCTTTTATCTGAACCAGATTATTAACCACTGACTGACTATCAGAATATGGAATACAGAACGGATAAACAACAGTAAACCATCCTGCTGTACGGCTAACATCCAGCTCGTTGTCTTTACGTCCATGGGATTCTAGCATTACGCACTCAGGATATGAGAAAGCATTTCTTTTTGCAGCTCTTGCGTATGCAAATAGAAGCACATCATTCCAAGTTAACAACCTAATCTTAAACAGATTTTTCTGTACCTGTTCCACTACATCCTCATTTAGATTAAAGGTAACTAGTATCCTCTCTCCAACTGTATATTCATTTTGTTTTGGAACGTTATCTTTACAAACGGTTCTCCAGTAAGCCGCCTGCTCCTGTATTCTTAACGATTTCGCTTCCTCTTCTTTCGCTCTTGTCCAGTCCTGATAAGAATTCGTCTTAAGCGGAAGTTCATATTGTTTCCTTCCCATCTCCTCTAGATACAATCCTTGCAAATCTTCCACTAGAATATTCCACGTCACACCATCGCAGATCAGGTGATGAGCTATCATACAAACGATATCCTCTTCCTTTAGATGAAGAAGGACACAACGAAATACTGGTCCGTCAAAGATATTCAGCTTTTTATGTTCCGCTCCAATACATTCTGCTGGATTCTCGTCTACCACATGGTACTCAGCAAATCCATATAAATTCTCCTCTTTAGTGGAACGATTTATCTGTTCCTTATCAGTAAATATCATACGCAATGCATCGTGATGTGCGACAAGACGCTTTAATGCACGCTCAAGCTCTGCAGCCTGTATACGCTCTTTACAGGTGCAGACAATTTCCTGATTGTAATAGTTCGGATTCTTAAGTCCATATTCAAAGAAATCTCTCTGAATCTCTAACAAAGGTGCACTTCCTACTACTTCTTTCTGACTAACGCATCCTTTTGTCTTCTTTAACCGAAGTGCCAGTTCCCTTAGATTAGAACATTCATAGATATCCTGTATTGCCAATTCGTACTTAGCCCGTTTCAGATACGACTGAAGCTGAATACCTTTAATGGAATCTCCACCTACTTCAAAGAAATCATTTTCGATTCCGACATTCTTATGACCCAGTACTTGATGTACCATCTTAAGAAGTACTTTTTCTTCTTCCGTCTTCGCTGTACCTGAATGAGTTTCTATTTCTATTGTTACCTCTGGTAATGCTTTCTGATTGAGCTTTCCGTTGGCTGTTACTGGTATCTCGTCAATCTGTAAAATTGCAGAAGGAATCATGTAAGCTGGAAGCTCTTCTTTCATTTTCTCCTGAAGTACTTTCTTATCTATCGTCTGATTTCCAATCACGTAAGCACATAGGTATTTTCCTTTCGCTCCACTATCTTTTGCAATTACAACTGCATCTGTTACAGAAGGATACTTCCTGATTACTTTTTCAATCTCGCCTAACTCAATTCGAAATCCGTGTATTTTAACCTGCTGATCAATTCTGCCCATATATTCAATATTTCCATCTGGCATCCATCTTGCCAAATCTCCAGTATGATATAACGTTCCTTCGCCAAACAAATTGTTCACGAATTTTTCTTTTGTCAGCTGTTCCATTCCGCAATATCCTCTTGCAACACCAACACCAGTGATGCAGAGTTCCCCTGGTACGCCAATTGGACATAAGCAATTGCCGTTCATAATATAAATCTTGGTATTTGCTATTGGTTTTCCAATTGGAATGACCGGCTGGTGCTCTAGACAATCGTAATAAGTTACATCAATTGCCGCCTCGGTTGGCCCATAAAAATTCACCAGTTTCGCTTCCACACCACGATGTATAACCTGTTTGTAAAATTCATTAACATCTTCTGGCTTCAATGCCTCACCACTTGCAAATACATATCGTAATGACGTGATTTTATCGATTGCCTCCATATTGGCATCAAGATACGACAGGAATGCCTTTAACATGGATGGTACAAAGTGCATGGTAGTTACTTGTCCAGTTTCAATCGCTTCACAAATTTTTGCTGGATCTTTTTCTCCGCCTGGTACTAACATGTAAACTTTTGCTCCAACAATTGCCCACCAGATAATTTCCCAAACAGATACATCGAATGTATAGGTTGTTTTCTGCAAAATCGTATCTTCACTATTAATCGGATATCTGCCATGCATCCATTCAATACGATTCATAAGCCCTCGATTATGGCACATAACTCCTTTTGGTTTTCCAGTTGTACCAGAAGTATAAATCATATAAGCAAGGTCATCCGGCTTGTTTACCTGTTCTGGATTTTCATCTACCCCATTCTGGGATATCTCTGTAATCTTGAAACATGGAATGGTTCCAAAGTCGAAATCCATCTCCTTATATACTAAAACTGCCTTCGCTTGACTATCGGAAAGCATGTAGCGAAGTCTTTCTTCAGGACAGTCCTGGGCAATTGGAACATAGGCTGCACCACTCTTTAATATTCCAAATATACCAACTTCCATATCAATACTTCGTTGACAAATAATCGCAACAAAGTCATCTGGTCCGACTCCAATTTCTCTTAATTTGTAAGCAACTGCATTGGCTTTCTTATTAAGTTCCAGATAGGTCAGATAACCTGTATCTGTGATAACAGCAACCTGTTTTGGTCTCAATTTCACTTGTTTTTCAAACAGACTGATTATGGTTTCCTTATCACTATATTCACAATCGGTCTCATTAAACTGATTCAGAATCAGTTCTTTATCCTTCTGTCCAATTACACTAATATCCGCAATTGGCTTTTCTACATTTTCTGTAATTTGTTCTAATATGCTCACATAACTAGCTGCAAAATCATTGACATGCTGCTTCTTAAATACATCCGTATTATATTCAAAACTACATTCATAACCGCCATTTTTCCTAACTATCTCCAAGGTTAAATCGAATTTAGATATTCCCTTTTGGATGGCAACACTGTTGCACATCACATCGCCTAATTCAAAACTTAGTTCTGGCGTTGATACATCCGTAATTCCAATATCACTTTCTCAATTCTGAAATGCAAACATCACATCATACAGAGGATTATGACTTAAACTTCTGGATATGTTCAGTTGACTTAAAATATCTGACATACTGACATTGGCATATTTCATATCCTCCAAATATCGGTCATTAGCATTTCTAACGAAGTCAAGATAACTAATCTCCTGCCCCAGCTGGAACCGAATAGGCAGTGTATGAACAAACATTCCAATAACAGACTGCAGCTGCCTCTGCTCTCTTCCTGCATATGGCATTCCAATGATGATGTCGCTTTGGTAAGAAAGCTTAGATAGTAAAATAGAAAATGAGGTAATACATAACAGACTTACCGTCACTTTGTGCTGTTTTGCAACCTGCTCTATCTGTTGTGATAATGTTTCATTAATCTTAAACTGGTATACCGCTCCTTTTTCACTTCGCACAGAAGGATATGGGAAATCATAAGGAAGTTCCAGTACTGGAAGATTATCTGAGAACTGATTCACCCAATAATTCATTGTTTCTTCATACACATGGTTTTCCCGATCCTGTTCCCAGGTTGCAAAGTCCGTATAATGTAGTTCGATTGGCTCACAGGCTCCTGTCAGATATGCTTCCTTAAAATTCTTCATAAGCAGTGCCATGGAATATCCATCAGCCGCAATATGGTGTGTATTCATCATAAGATACGCCGTCGTCTCATTTTTACGGAATAAAATTACTCTTAATAAAATTCCACTAGCTAGATCAAATGGCTGATTGTAGAATGCTATCTTTTCTTTTACCTCTTCTATCGTTGCATCTTCTCTAATGTCTACTAGTTCCATATGAAATTCTGGCTGTTCTATAATCCTTTGTCTTACTTCTCCCTGCTCTACGTAATACTGGGTTCTTAATGAATCCTGAACCTCTATTACCTTACGAAATGCCTCTTCAATTTTATCTGGAATAATCGTTCCCCTTAGTTCAAATACAATAGGAAGATTATATAAAATGCTGTCTGGTTTCAGATTCTGCAGTGCATACAATCTCTTCTGTTCGCCTGAAAGGGCATAGCTCTCCTGCTTTTCCCCTGCTGTCATTTTATTTTCTTCATTTTCTGCATGTTGATCCAGATATTTTGCAAGTTCACGAACGGTCATATTCTGAAATAACACAGAGATATCCACTTGCTTATGAAAACTTTCTTTTATGGCATTTGCAATGGAAATCGCCATAATAGAATTACCGCCTTCATCAAAGAAGTCTTTATCAATATCTACTTGTTCTGAGCCTAAAACAAACGCCCAAAGTTTTGCCAGTTCTTTCTCCGTTACCGTATAGGCTCCATCTTCACGTCCTTCTAATAGTAGCTGACTCTGTTGTTCTGTTATGGTATTTGTTCTGCTTCTTCTTATAATGTCCTGCCTTATTTTCTCTGACAGATTCCAAGCCAGAAGTAAATTTGCTTCGAACTCATAATTCAGCTGTCCAAAACAGTATACTCCTGCCTCTAAAGAATTGAGAAAAGAAAGATTTCTCTTAAACTCTTCTAGTTCCATTGTCTTAAATGCTGTTTCATAATCAGCCTTATTATCAAATGCCATTCCCGCTCCTTCTACTGCTGGGAGCTGAACGGAAATGATTTTTAATTGTTCACTGCTTTGCGTACGCGCTATCTGATCTAGATATGCACTTGCTGCGGAATAAGCACTTTGCCCTGGTGTTCCAATCAATGCAGATACAGAAGAAAATAATACGATCTTCTGTGCATGTACCGCTTGCGCAAGAGTAAGAAGGTTTCTCGTTCCATTTATTTTCGGACTCAATACCTTACTTGCTTCATCAAACTGATAATCTGCAAGATAACTATGGTCAGCAATTCCTGCCAGATGATACACGGCCTTAATATTACCATCCTCACCATATGTATCTTGTAAGAATCTTTCAAAATTAAGCATATCGCCCTCGGAAGATACATCTGCCTGATAATACACTGGCGCTTTCTGACCTTCTTTCCAATTACTTATAAGTCTCTTATCTTCTTTTGCATGTCGACTCACTAATACAACCGTCTGTTGTTCTTCTATCAGCTTTTTCGCAAGTTCCAAACCAAGACCACCTGTACCACCTGTCAGGACATAAACACCTTGTTCCTTATTCATTTCCTCCTGTACTTTGAGGCTACTGGCAATCAGTTCAGGTAATAAAATTTCTCCATTCTTTCTTACCATAACTTCTTTTTCCGTCCCGTTACGAAGTACGTCTAAAAGAAGTAAATTCGAAACACCTTGCTCTATGCAGACAAATCTGCTGTTTTTCGATCCCTTTTCATTATTGGCACTTCTCACTAACGTTTGAACTGCCGCCATAACCGGAGTAAGCACTGGTTCTTTATCCTCTTCAAAAGGTTCTGTTTTCCCAATAACAATCACCTGGTTGATGGAATCCTGCTGCATGGCAATCTGTAAAAATGCTAATGTTTCCATACAGATTTTCTGGTCCGACAGTCCACTCTGTGGGGAAAGTTCCAGAATCAAGCTTTCCACTGATTTCTCACGGATTCGATTCTCAATCTGAGACTTTTCTTCCTGAATTGATTGTAACTTAATCATGTTCTGGCTTATGGCTCCCTCTAGTTCTTCTCCGAAACAGGATTTCGCATCTGTTTGACTTAGCCATAGACTATTATCCAAATCCATCTGTTTAGTCGCAGTCTGCCATGTACACTTTTTCCACTCAAATCTGCAGCTTGCTGGATTACGATACATTCTGATACCATTTACTTTTTTGACTGCATAATCTTCAATCACTGCAAACGTACCCTTTTCATCATGTAACGTAATATCATAGAAAATTAGCTGGTCGTTCGTTTTATCTGCTTTCTTCGTAATAGTACTAATAAAAGTGGATGGTATTGGACGAGTGATTTCCAGCTTTTCTAAGTAAAATGGTAAATAATCTTCCTCTGATTCTAAGGACATTCCATTTAGAGCCATATCCATTAATGCTGGATGGAGCTTGTGTCCCACTAAATCTCTATGATAAATCTTATCTAATGCAATAAGCAGTTTTCTGCCATTCGGAGTTTCTTTCTTTCCTGTAACGCAATCCCAACGATCTCCATATACAATCTTACCTTTTGTAAAATCATTGGCATGAAATCTTTTTCCTGAAAAAGCCTCCAGAATCGACTGATTCTCGTCCTTTAATACTTTTTGCCCTAGCATACATTTTGCATGTGAAAACTCTACCCAGTCACGGTCAAACTCATTTTTCGAGTCTGGATTGTGATCATAGAATAGCTTCACTTCTAGTTTGTTTTCTTCTGTTATCTGTTCTTCTATTAAAAGATACGTTTCCTTTTCTACTGCAAATGGACATATCACCTGAAATTCCGTGATAGCAACCTGTTCACTCCCTAAATAATTTGCAGCTACCGTGTAAATGGTTTCCAATGCTTTCGATGCTGGATAAAGCTTTTTGCCTAACACGCAATGTTCCTTAACAAACCACTGTTCAGGAGCAACTTTGACTTTGTAGTACTTTTTACCTTTACCGCCGACCCACTGATACACCTTATTCCATGCGTCTAATGCTTGAAAATCCTCTACAATCCATAAATTACGTCTATTCTGTTCATACTGTCTCAGTTTTTCTGTCCGATACAATTGTTCTTCTTCTGATAGAATACGCTTGTTTTCAGGCTTTCCAAGCACCATATGTACATTCGTCCCACTAATACCAAAACTATCTATTCCGATTAGGAAATCGTTGTCTTCCTCTGAAATCGGAATCTTTTCATCACATACATACAACGGTGTGGATGTGAAGTCGATATGACGGTTCGGTGCTTCAAATTGATAGAGTGGCGGAATCTCTCCCTTATCAAGGGACATTGCGCATTTAATCAATCCTGCAAGCCCAGAAGCGGCAATAATATGTCCAATATTCCCCTTACAGGTTCCCAATGCACAATACTGCTTTTTACTGGTTCTTGCTGCTAATGCCTTTGCCAGACTCTTCACTTCAATTGGATCTCCTAGCTCCGTTCCCGTTCCATGTGCCTCAATATATTTCATCTGATTCACATCAATGTGAAACTTATCCCAAACCTGTTCAAATAATTCTTTCTGTCTTAACATATTAGGGGCTGTAATACCATTAGACGCTCCGTCATTATTGGCCCCATTCGCCTTAATTACTGCATATACACGATCGTTGTCTGCTACTGCTTTACTGTAATTTTTCAAGACAACGGCACACACGCCTTCCCCCCACACAGTTCCATCTGCATGGTCACCAAAAGGACGTATTGAACTGCTCGGTGATTCTAGCATCTCAACACGTTCTTTATCGATTGGTAATATGTTAATTGTAGTACCACATACTACAGCAGTATCTGTTTTTCCTTCCCGAATATCATCACATGCATAATTCACCGCAAGAAGACTAGATGAACACGCACTATCTACTACCGAACTTTTTCCTGTCATATCAAAACGGAAAGATAGACGTGACGGCATAATACTGTTGGCATTTCCGATAAAACCTGAACCATCTATAGATTCCATCAGATCCATATACCGTTTCTGACCTAATTGGGCATTGGCAGCATATACAATCGTATCTTTTCCCCGTTCTTTATCTTCATCATATCCTGCATCAATAAGGGCATACCAGGCACATTCCAGAAACATCCTATGTAATGGACTAATCTTCCTTCCTTCAGCCTCTGAAAATCCAAAAAATTCTGGATTGAAACTGCTAATATCATTTAAATATCCCTGTATCTGATACGCATTATCCTCATCCAGTTTTTCACCATCGAGGTAAGAATCCGTTTTATCCCTACGGCTTTTTGGGTATTCTCGGATGGATGATATTTTATTCTGTATATTATCCCAAAACTCTTCTTTATTTTCTGC
>DBKX01000249.1:2100-3599 GCA_002297865.1 Lachnoclostridium sp. UBA739 | reverse complement strand
TTTTCAGTAAGCCTGCAGCAGATTTCGCATCTAACCTTTTCTCACTTACCTCTTTTAGAATATAATTTTTCAGCTTATCCAATTGAATACCTCCTCCCTGTTCCTAATTTGTTAGGAAAAAAAGTTTTTCTGCTTCTTCTAGACTAATTTCTCCTGATTGAAGCCTTTCTAGAACTGCCAACGTATCCTCTTCTTCGTTGGTAGTCACTGTATCCTCTTGTTGTGCCGTTCCATTTAAGCTGTCATAATATTCACTTAAATCATACACAGTCGAATAGGTAAATATATCTGTTATATCAAACTGATCAGGATACTCGGACTCTAATTCTTTCATCAGGTATGATGCTAAAATCGAATTTCCTCCCAGATCATTAAAATGCTTATAAATATCTATTTCGTCAGCTTCTAAAACGTCGCCCCACAACTGTCCAAAACGTTTTTCACTCTCTGTATACTGATCATCCGCTCTTCCGGTCAACTTCACTTCTTTGTGCTTACGTTCCTTTACAGCACCATTCTTCTGAAGTTCAGCCAGATATTCATAGATTGCTGTCTTCTCAAGCATTTTACTATAAGGAGAAGTCAAAAACTCTGGATTCCAGATGCCCGCAATCACATGTGGCTGTTTCTGCCTTGCAACCTGCTCGAAAACGCTTACTGCTTCTTTCGTGGATATGTTTTTCATAAAAGTATCCGTTACAAATCCATTGTCTTTCGCCATACCAACTTCTGACCAGGATGGCCAGGAAACGGAATAGATTCTCATTGGCTCTGACTGATGCAAATATGCAAAACGATTCATATATTCATTTGCAGAGGAATAATCGGTCTGACCCGGCATTCCAGTCAAGGATGCCACTGATGACATGAGATACATCACTTGGGCTTCGCTTTCGAATACTCGATACAGATTTTGTGTTCCAAGTACCTTCGGTGCCAGAACCTTAGCAAACGCTTCTTCTGTCTTCTCCTCAACACTTTCTCGTCCTGCAATACCAGCACAATGAACTACTACCGAGACTTTACCTGCCTTTGCATGAATCTTCTTTACCGCTTCGTCTAAGGAAGCTTCCTCTGCCAAATCACATGAATAGGCGAATACCTGTGTTCCATATTCCTTAATTTCTTTCAAACTGGATGCTACCAGTTTATTATCTTTCACTTCTTCCAAACTTCGCCTTGCAATCAGACTGATACTTTTTGCTCCATTCTTGGCAAAGTATTTTGCAAGTGTTAATCCTATACCTCCAAATCCTCCAGAAATGAGGACATTCTTTCCACTCACATCTATATTCTCTACTGTATCCACAGATTTTTCGATTACTTTTTTATAGATATGTCCATCCTGCACAGCATACTGTTTCATTTCTGAATCAATTAAAACTGGCAGATACATCTCCAAGTCATTTGCATTATCTACACTGATACAAACAGAAGAGATATAAGGAGATTCTACAAAATAGGATTCAAACAGGGCAACGGCAGCTCCACCATAAGGA
>DBKX01000249.1:0-2049 GCA_002297865.1 Lachnoclostridium sp. UBA739 | reverse complement strand
TCAAAGATTCCTTTTCCAACCACAGCAATTCTTATTTGACGGTTAATCACTTTATTTAACTGTTTCGTAAGCTTGAATAATGTTTGTAACTGTTCATATACAGAAACTTCATTTGCTTCTATCATTTCATTTTGTAAATAAATTAAGATGCATGTAACCGAATCATCCAGCACTGGTTCCTCCAAAAACTCTTTCATTGCTACACGTTCTGATGTAGGTGCTTTCTCCAGAATAGACTGCATCATACTGCCTTTGGCTTCCACTTCCTGTTCTATAAGAAGGAGTTTTTCATTTTCCCAACTTACAGTTGAAAGTTCCATCGGAACTTCTTTCCATGAATAATGATAAAGCGCACATTTCTCTTCTTCACCGAATAAATTCGTCTTTGACACATGCTTTAATAAATAGTTTGATGCTTTCAAAACTAAAGTACCGTCGCTATTGTATACACTTAAATCAAATCCTAGAGTTTCTTCATTCTTGTTTTCATGCTGTTCCATGCAAGTGTAGGTATCTGGTCCCAGCTTTCCGTAAACCTCAATTATTCCGAATTTATATGGCAAAAATGGTCTTCCATTGGTTAAGGCATATGCATTCACTGCCATATCAAGCTGTGATGGATGTAAGAAAAGGCAGTCAAAGTCTGTACGATATTTCTCATCTGCTACAACGTGGGACCATACAGTATGTTCATCTTGCTCGTAAAGTTCAATGTCCAAGGAATTCCATCTTGGTCCAAACTCAATGAATCCTTTTGTCAATGCACTCTGGTCGATTTTCTTAAATGCAGCTTCATATGGTATTGCCGCTTTCTCTTCCAAATCTCTTTCTTCTAGCAAGGTAATCTCAGCCTGTGCATTCAGATTTGCCTTCTGTTCTTCTTTCATGAAAAATGAACTGAATTTTATCTGGTAACAATCCTGTTCCATTTTCTCAATATCAATATGTACTTCTGTTGATTTTACTTCCTGACAATAAACTGGCTGATAAAATTGCAACTCCTTTATCTGTAACTTCTTATCCTTTATTTTATCCTTTAAAACATAGTGAATCATTTCGATATATGCAGTACCCGGAAGAACATTTTCTCCCATAACACAATGGTCACTGATAACTGGATTGCTCTGTGGTGTAAGAAGGGTAATATATTGTTCCGAGTTCTCATCTTCCATGACCTTACTGTCAACTAACCAGTTCACTGCTTCTGAGTGAATCGTATGAATCTTAGAGATATCCTGTTTCAGCCAGCAGGATTCTGGCATTTTGGGCCGTCCTGGAATAGAAATTACATGAACCTTTTTCTGCTCATAAATGGTTCCCCAGTCTACTTCTTCTCCTTCACAATAGGCCTTGACAAGCTTTAACTCTTCCTCTGTCACCGCCAATTTTTCTGCGTTCCAATCCTTTTCCTCTAACCAGCTGTATAAAATAAAATCATTTTTCTTTCCGTCTGCTACCAAAGAAAGCTCCTGTTTCAATTGCTCTTTATCAGATGCTACAATAACGGAACGGAATGGTTTGTGGTCCCTGCGTACATTTTGTGTGTAACAGATGTTCACCATTACCTCACTGCTTAAATCCTTGCTTTCTAAAAGTGCTGCCCACTGATAAAGCTGCTCTTTTGTATCTGCAGAAATTGTAAAGATTCCTGTACTGTCATCCAATGTTTTTTCTTTTTTGTACTCTTCTAATACAATATGGCAATTTGTACCACTGAATCCAAATCCATTAATCCCGATATACATGGTTTCCTCTTGTGGTACATCTATCACCTGGTCTGTAACATACAGAGGACTGTTTTCAAATTCAATTTTTCCATTTGGTTCCTCAAAGAATAATGTTGGTGGAATCTGATGTTTTTTCATCATGAGGCACGCCTTAAGAAAAGATGCACTACCTGCTCCCTCATATGAATGACCTATATTGGTTTTTACACTTCCTATCCCGCAATACTGTTTCTTGTCGGTAAAATTTGCTATTGCTTCCGTAATGGCATCTATTTCAATAGGATCTCCTAATTTGGTCCCCGTTCCATGGGACTCAATATAC
>DBKX01000420.1:27959-28218 GCA_002297865.1 Lachnoclostridium sp. UBA739 | reverse complement strand
TTTGAACAGAGCACCAAAACCGTAACTATGCGAAACAAGGAAGAACATAGTGTGACAAAAGCATATCGAGAACTTGTAAAACAGTTTCTTCCCAAAACTCAAACAGGTTAGATAGATTTCAGAGATATTTGAGAGAGAAAGGTGTGTGAATCAATGTTAATAAGAGAGCTTACCCCATATGGAAAGGATTTAAAATGCCAGCTTGTCAAAATGGGTATGACGCAGGTAGAATTAGCTGAAAAGGTAGGAACAAGTAAAC
>DBKX01000420.1:10183-27938 GCA_002297865.1 Lachnoclostridium sp. UBA739 | reverse complement strand
TAAACAGTATCTAGGAAAAATTATATTTGGTGAACGGTCAGGGACTATGTATCTAGGACATATTAATCAGGAATTGTTATCTAGCTCTAGCCAGTATGCAGCGAGAGAAAATACATTGACTCCTTATGGGCAGGAGGTTAAATGTAGACTGATTGAACTAAACATGACACAAGTTGAACTTGCTAAAAAGGTAGGAACAAGTAAACAGTATCTAGGAAAAATTCTGCATGGAAAACGTTCAGGGGCAACGTACATTGATAGTATTAATAAAGCGATTGGATTAGGAAAGTGAACATTGTTTTAAATCACATCTATTTTCGTCCGAGAGTGTTTTTTCCTCTTTTATATCAGCGCCGCTTGCTTTAAAATACCGTTCTCCATCTCAAGCTGCTTGTTACGCTTGCGTAATTCGATTAGTTCCTGTTCCTTATAATGTTCATCACAAACTAATCAAACACAAATAATATCATTGCCACAAACATTCTACAGTTTCTTCAATACTTTTACCAATAAAGTATCTTTTCTGTTGGTTTTAACCGCTCCCCTACTGTTCATATGCCCTAACTCATAACATTCCAACCATCACTATTTTTTCACCACTTAGTTTACACTTTCATTTTCCACGCCTTTTTATAAGGTATGAAGGAAATAAACTTATGCAAGCAAATGGAAAGGCTGTAACAAAAATGTAAATTAATAGGAGGAATTTATTATGGCAAGAATGGCTGATGAAATTATCACAAAAGCAATCTCATATTTAGGGGCGTCTGAACCTAACGGTGATGACCAATTCATCAAATACTATAACAATCTAACTGGTTCTAATTTCAACATGAGTACCCCATGGTGCGCAATCTTCGTAACGGTAGTCGCAAGACAGGTTAATGCACCAATTAGCCTTGTTCCAACTTACGCAGGTTGTGATGCAGGTGTCTCCGCATTTAAAAAAGCAGGTCGATACGCAATCGCAAAAGGTTATGGCGGAACTTATACACCACAAAAAGGTGATGTCATCTTCTTCTCTGACAGTCACACCCAAAGCGACTCAACACATACTGGTTATGTTGTAAGTGTATCTGGCAGCACCATTAAAACAATCGAAGGTAACATTAGCGATAAAGTTGGCTACCGTACTATTGATGCATCCAATAAATACATTATCGGATATGGCCGCGTAAGAGATTATGATGGTTCCGGTACCACAGATCCACAACCAACACAGAACATGATCTCCAAATTCCAAAGCTGGTTAAATAGCAACTATTCTTCTGGTTTAACTGTAGACGGTGCATTCGGACCTAAGACAAAAACTGCTGCCACAAAAGCATACCAAAAAGTACTTGGTGTAACAGCCGACGGTGCATTTGGTGCTAACTCAAAAGCAGCTGTAAAAACTCTTTCCCTTAACAGTACAGGTAATGCTGTTTACTTATTACAGGGTATGTTATATTGCCACGGTTATAACCCAAGCGGTTTGGATGGTATCTTTGGTTCTGGTTGCCGCGATGCAGTTATCAAATTCCAGGCCAATAACGGCTTAGATGCAGACGGCTATGCTGGTCCAAACACAATGTACACACTTTATAACAAATAATATGTTACATCTATGTAATACAACTACATAAGAAACTTATTCCTTCCAGAAACAACTTAACAATATCTTTCCATTTACTACGGTATTACATGGGATGAAATGTATGAAAGAGGAAAAAGACCTGTTCTTAGCAAGAATCCAATAGGATTTTAGTAGGAACGGGTCTTTTTAGATTTCATTTTATATGTTATTCATTGAAATCTGTATATTATAGTCATCAAATTTGACTAATATCACAGAAAATCCTTGCCCGATTGACTAATTTATGTACTAATTGTATAATTTAATTATACAAAATAATCAAGGAGGGGTATAAATGCACAAACTAAGTTTAAAAGGTTTTCGCAAAGTAGCTGCACTAGCATTATCCGCAATCTTATTAGCAGGTTCCGTACCTACAAAAGGAATTCAGGTAGATGCAGCAGATGCAACAAACAAAACTGCAAACGAGGTAGTAGCAGATATGACCGCTGGATGGAATCTCGGCAATTCATTAGACTCTCTTGGAGAATATACTCCAGCAATAAGTTCAAACGAAACAGCTTGGGGTAACCCAACAGTAACACGCGAATTGATTCGTACCGTTGGAGCAGCAGGTTTCAACACCATCCGAATTCCAGTATCTTGGGGACAATACACAACCGGTTCCAACTATCAGATTGCTGATTTCTGGATGTCACGTGTAAAAGAGATCGTTGACTATGCAATCGACAATGACATGTATGTAATTTTAAATACTCACCATGACACCAATTATTATTCTCCAACAAATGCGAAAAAATCTGAATCTGAGAAATTCTTTAAATCCATCTGGACACAGGTTGGAAACAAATTCAAAAATTACGATTCACACTTAGTATTTGAAACAATGAACGAACCAAGACTTGTAGGAACAAGCGATGAATGGTGGTTCCCACGTAACAATCCAAATAATGCAGTAAAAGAAGCAATTGCTTGTATCAACGATTACAACCAGGTAGCATTAGATGCAATTCGTGCTACAGGTGGTAACAATGCCACAAGATGCGTCATGGTTCCTGGATACGGTGCTTCATGCGATGGATGTATGGTGGATTCTTTCAAACTTCCAAAAGACTCCGCTTCTGGAAGATTAATTGTATCCGTTCACGCATACACACCTTATGATTTTGCTCTTAACGCAAATGGAACAGACAAGTTTTATGACAAAGCATCTCTTGATTCCCTTTTCTCTGATTTAAACGGTAAATACTTAAATCAAGGAATACCAGTTGTGATTGGCGAGATGGGAGCATCAAATAAAAACAATACATCCGAAAGAGTAAAATGGGCAGATTATTACTTCGGTCTTGCAGAAAAATATAATAGCATTGCTATGTGTCTGTGGGATAACAATGTCTATTACAATCCAACCAATTCAGGTGAAGCCCATATGTACATAGATCGTTCCAACTTACAATGGAAAGACCCAGCAATTATTCAGGCAGTCATGAAACATGTAGATGGTACACCATGTAAATCTGATCCAAATCAGAAACCAACACCATCTCAACAACCATCACAGACACCTTCTCAAGCACCTTCACAAGTACCTTCACAGGCACCTTCTCAAACTAGCGGACTCAAAGTTGTGCCTAAATTAAATGATTGGGGTTCTGGTTTTGAGTACCAGATAGAGGTTAAGAACGAAGGTTCCACAGTAAATACTTGGACAATTAAAGTGAAAAAATCTGATATTACGATTACAAACTCCTGGTGTATAAACCTAAAAGAAGAAGGCAGTTACTATGTAATCACACCATTATCATGGAACGCAAGACTAGAAAAAGGACAAAGTATCACTTTTGGTATTCAAGGTTCTTCTCGTTCTAATAATGTACAATTCACAATTCAATAAAAAACATTAAAAACTTAAAGGTTAGGTCTCAGAAGCCTTGATTCTGCGACCTAACCTTTTTTAATTTAATAAAATGTCTGGTTAATCTTTATGATGTTTTAACCATTGAATTGCACTATACGTATGAATCGCTGCTCCCGTCGATAAAATATCCTCATTAAACACGACACTCGGATGATGCATCGGATATCCATATTGAGGATTTTCCTCTTTGGTTCCCGCTCCTAACATTAGGTACATTGATGGCACCTCATAGGTATAAGACGCAAAATCTTCCGATCCCATACCACTTCCTCGGTATGAGACAACGGATTTTTCTCCTACGATATCTTTAATATATCCTCCGATTTCATCTGCTAGTTTTTCATCATTAACCAAAGGTGGTACTGAAGCAACTTCCTCTATGGTAGCTTTTCCTCGGAACATCTTTGCTGTAGTTTCTACAATTTCTTCCATTCTTTTATAAACGAAATCGCCCATATCCTTCTTATGATATCGAATTGTTCCTTCCAAGACAGCTTTTCCTGGAATTACATTATGAGTCTCTCCACTAATAAATTTTCCAACAGTTATCACTACCGATTCGGTTGCTGATATCTCACGGCTTGTAATCTCTTGGAGAGCCAAATAAATATGTGCCGCAATATTGATTGGGTCTACACCTGTTTCTGGCATTGCACCATGACAGCTTGTTCCCTCTGCTATAATACGAAAGACCGTACAACCCGCAATACTTGTTCCCAATCCGTAAATGACTACGTTAGTTGGTGTCCCAGAATGCACATGCATTGCCAAAGCGGCATCAACCTTAGGATTCTCAAGGACTCCAGCCTTAAGCATATTCTTTGCACCCTTAAACCCTTCTTCATTTGGCTGGAATACTAATTTAACTGTACCCTCTATCTCATCTTGATACTCTTTTAATAACTTAGATGCTCCCAATAGCATTGTTGTATGCATGTCATGTCCACAAGCATGCATGTTACCATTGGTTGACTTAAAAGAACACTGTGTTTCTTCTTTCACTGGTAAGGAATCCATATCTGCTCTTAACAGAATTACTTTTCCTGGCTTTTTCCCTTCAATGGTTGCAACGATTCCACTCTCACAAATCTCTTCTGGCTCATATCCAAATTCTCTTAACTTATTCATTACAAATGTCTTTGTAATAGGGAGTTTATCTCCAACTTCAGGATTTTCATGAATTTCTCTCCGCATTGCAACAAGCTCATCTTGTAACTTTCTCGCACTTTCTAGTATGGCATTCATAATAATCCTCCTTTCATTCAGTATGTAGTATACCATCTATTAAAAAAAATTAACAACAAAAACACAGAAAAGACTAGGGTTATTTTTTCCCTAGCCTTCTCTTTTTATTTTACTTTCACTGTAACTTTTTTTGTGATTCCATTGCACTTAACAGTAATTGTCGCAGTTCCAGATTTTACTCCAGTTACAACTCCCTGCTTATTAACCGTTACCAATTTCTTATTATTTGAAGTAAATGTAATCGTACCCTTTGGTGCTGCTTTTGCGGAAATCGTAGCCTTTTTACCACGACTCACAGTAAGGCTTGTCTTACTAATTTTCAACTCAGGCTTTCTTACTGTAATGGTACACTTTTTCGTTAATCCATTGGCTTTTACTGTAATCACTACAGTTCCAGCTTTCACAGCCGTTACTTTTCCGTATTTATCTACCTTTGCTACCTTTGTATCACTACTAGCGTAGGCTGCCTTTTGACTAACTCCCACGATTGTTGGTTTGATTTGCACTGTTTTTTGTGCAGCCGTATAAATTGTCGCCTTATCAACATTCAATTTTAAAACCGTTTTTTTCACAATCACAGTACAATATGCAGTTATTCCATTGGCTTCTGCTTTAATTTTCACTGTACCTGCACCAACTGCTGTTACTTTACCATACTTATCTACTTTGGCAATTTTGCTATTTTCACTGATGTACTTTACTACGTTACTTGTTCCTACAACAGTTGCCTTGAGCTGCAACATTGAAGAACCAGTCGTATAAAGAGTTGCCTTTGTCATATTCAGCTTAATAGAAGCCGGTTTCGTACTTGGCGCTGCAGTCGGTTTCGTGCTTGGTGACACATCCGTTGGCTTTACGCTTGGTGCTATTTCCGTTGGCTTCACACTCGGCACTTCCTCTTTTTCAAGAACAGCAATACTTCTCTCAATTTTCTTTCCGCTTTCTACATGTTTTACTGTCAGTCTCAAATCACCGTAAACGTTTTCCAGGTTATAGATAGCAAACACAATCTGAACAGGTTCATCCTCTTCTCGATCATAATTCCAGTCTACAAACACATCCTCTTCAAGATCAAGTTTCCTGCCATCTACCCTTTCAAGAGAAATCACATAATCATTTCCTAGCTCATGCATATCTGGCAAATATTCAGAACCACTCATTTTGTAGAATTGAACTGGATATAGAAATTCATCGCCTGACTGTGGTTTCACAATTTGGTCATTTCCTCCTTGCCAAGCAAAATTACCAAACTTATCTAACTCATCAGCTTTCTTTTTAGAAACTACCCAAACATCTGAACCTCGCTCTGTTTTCTTTTGAATTTCATAATCACGATAGCTCGTCCCTTCAATGGAGAATGTCCCATCTCCTGCTTTCTGAGCACAAATATATTCATGGCCGTCTAAAAAACGTTCCATATACTCTACACCATTGGAATTTAAACGGGTAAGACCACTTACACTACCACCAATCTGCAAGGTCTGCTTATTATTTAATAAAATAGCTCCTGCCTTCTTTGCATCTCCCACATTGCTACAACCAACAAAATCACCTGCAATGCTAGGACTATTACTCATTTGTCTAAAATCAAGAACCGCTTCCTTTTTTAGGGTTACTTTCTCTACATCGAATACCCCTGATTGTGGAACCATAATTTTTGCTTTATTTTCTAATACTACTTCATCTACCTGTACAAAACTAACAGTATCCACAAAAACTTCTTCTTCCACTTTTACATTAACGGCTCCGCTGTGATTATAACGATTAAATCCCAAAAGATTAGCGCGATTATATAAATTAACCTCAACGTTACCATTTAGTTCACCATTTACCCCACCAGTATATAACACTGGATCGATTAATTTGGCATTCAAATGAACCTCTACATCCATCTTTCTGTCAACCCAGTAGTCACCAGCATATATTGCAGCTATCTTGGTTTCTTCACATGGATTTATCACTTTAATGACTGCCTTTTTCCCTACCTTATCCATAGTTCTATGGGCACCACCACTAATATAAGGGCGTACAGATGCCTGTGACGATGAATTCAACATTGTATTCACATTATCTAAGGTAAGACTATGTCCTGCTGCATAAATTGTATTACTTCTTTCTACTGCCTGGCCTAATACTCTTCCTAATGTTACTTCAGGAATCAACTGTAACTTCATATTGCGGAATGTTACGTCTGCTCCTAACTGGATTGTTGTCCTAAGCATAAGTCCAGAGGACTCATCATTCCCTTCCAGTATAATTGCCTTATCTATAACTAGCGGCTTTGCTGAACCATCCGTATGTTGTTCATATTTTGTATACTTTACCTCACCAATCAGCTTTAATGTTTGTCCAGCTTGAATATTTTTAAGTGCTGTTCGTATGTTTTGATATGGAGAATCTTTAGTTCCTTTCCCATCACTTAGTGCTCCCTCTCCATCTTCTAAATATATTACAGTCTCTGTAACATGATTTTGCATCTCCATCGCTTCCTGCACATTCACACTATTAGCGGCATACACTGGATTTACTACCGGTATAGAATTCAGCAAAAATATTGCTGATAATAATGAAACCAATATTCTTTTTCTCATCGCAAGTCTCCTTAATTAACGTTCACTTCTTCATTATATGTTTCGACTTTTTTCGTATATTCCCTTATTCCAATTAATGGTATGCCTTGCAATATCTTCGTATAATTTTACATTCCGATATTCTTACAACTTTTTCTTGTGCATCTTTTAGAACACATTCATCAATAGGTCTTCTGCCCAATCGCCAATTCTGCACTAAAACACTTTCTAACTTCGTTATCTTCTGCTTAATACAAATTGTTGATTATCTGATATGTAAGGCGGCTTGGATATATGAATAATATATTTCATTAATCACAAGCACCAATTGCCCCTTAGTTATTATGAGTAGAAAGCATTTGAAGTGCCATCAATTTATCTACTCTGATATTTTGTCTCAATTGTAAAATATACATATATCATTGCCAGAATCAGAAATCTTACAGCAAGAATTATTAATATAACTATGGGAGCAGTCTGTTTTAAAAGCAAAAAAGGTATCCCTATCAATTCCAGCATTCCAGCTGCTACAAACCATAAGATAGACACCGCATTATTGTAACGTTGTATATTTTCTATTTTTGGCGGTTTTACAAATGTAAAAAAGCCTACAGCTTCATTAGCTTTACGAGAACTAATTCCAATTCCTAAAAAAATAGTCGCAACTATACTCCAAATTACAAAACCAATAATCATAGCTTACCTCCATCTAAGTTAGATTTGTTTGCTTCGTTAAAACATGCGAATACTCACAAAAAGAAACCTCATTTTTTTCTACTTTAATAACCAGTTATATTATAGATGCTTCAATGGCTTCATTATTAATATTCTCCTCTCATACTATATTATATTCTAATGTAACGAAACAGATATCTATTAAATTTAAATATGACATTTTATCAAGAATTAAATTGTGCACCCCTACTTATGATACGGTTCCCCCTTCATTATCCTATACCCTCTATACACCTGCTCCAGCAACACCATCCTCATCATCTGGTGTGGAAACGTCATCTTACTAAAACTAAGCTTCATATCTGCCCTTTTTAGCAACTCCGCATCCAACCCAAGGGATCCACCAATTAAAAACACAATATGACTCACCCCATTAATCCCAAGCTGCTCAATCTTCTTAGAAAACTCTACTGAATCCAACTGTTTTCCTTCAATCGCCAAGGCAATCACATATGAGTCATCCTTAATATACTTAGAAAGTCTCTCTGCTTCCTTCGCCTTAATGATTCTTTCCTCATTTTCACTAGCCTGATCTGGTGTCTTCTCATCTGACACCTCAATAATCTCAAGTTTACAATAACGAGACAGCCTCTTCTGATACTCTGCAATTCCCGCAGTAAAATATTTCTCTTTAATTTTTCCAACACACAGCACTGATATTTTCATACGCTTCAACCTTCCATAATTTGATAATAATGTGAACAAAAAAGTTCATATATTGTTCTCACTCAAGTCATACTTTACACATATTTCTTAGCTATAATGAAATCAAGATAGTGATATAAATAAATTTCACTTTCTCCTCCCCAACATTCATATAAAAATGTTACAAAGCCTCAGAACGCTCCTGAGGTTTTGTTTTTGTTTAAACTAACATTCTGAGAATCTATTTAATCGTACATTCACTATAGGAATTCCTTTCGACATCAAGAAATCTTCTCCATAATCTTTCTAATTTCTTACAAAAACTATTAATTCTTAAAAAAAATTTAAGAATTAATAGTTTGTTCATAATTTATTCATATATTTGGTTTATACTTAAAGACAGATAGTGTTAATAACACTTTCTACTCCCACCCTATTATACACTTTGTTATCAAGAAACTCACTATTCAATAGTGAGTTTTTTGAATTTTAGGAGTTTGTATGCAACCATTGCATTTACACTTTCTTTTACTCCTATTCTTTTACATAACAATAGCCCCAGCTTTTATTAAACCGAGGCTATTGCATCTATTCTTTCACAACTCTCACATATCGGATCATCTTATCCGATACATCAACAATATGGAATTTATATCCCATATAACTAAAGACGGCTTTCTCGTCTTCTGAAGGAATATGTCCCAACATGGAAACCAGAAAACCATTCAGTGTTTCAAAGTCTTCCTGATTCATCTCAATGTTTAGGGCTTCCTCCACTTCCTCCAACGGTGTCATTCCTTTCATTAAGAAACGACCTTCCATCTGTTTGATAATCATTTTTTCATCTACATCATACTCGTCTGAGATAGCGCCAACAATTTCTTCTAGAATATCCTCCATTGCGACTAGACCGGCAGTCTGACCATATTCATCAATGGCGATAGCCATATGCATTTTCCTGCTTCGCATATCATTCCATAATACATCAATTGGCTGTGTATCTGGCACTAGATAAGGTTCACCGCAAATATCACGCACGACTGCAGTTCTGTCCTCGCCTGAGATGTAATATTTCATCAAATCTCTGATGTGAAGGATTCCCACAATATTATCAATGGTTTCTTCACACACTGGAAATCTGGAAAACTGCTGTTGCATTACAAACTGCATTGCTTCCTCTACGGTTAATGATGCATCTATTGACACTACTTTCTTACGGTGTGTCATAATGTCCATAACTTCTTTTTCATCAAACTCAATAATATTCGAAATCATTTCCGCTTCTGTATCTTCCAAAACCCCTTGCTCATAGCCTTCATTTACAATTGAGATAATCTCATCTTCTGTAACATTCTCTTCATCCTTGTCTTCTTTGATACGTAGAATCCAAAAGGCCAATTTCGTCAGCCCATTTATGAAAACTATAAACGGTTTTAGCACTCTATAGGAGTGGTATAACACTCCATACAGATAAAATACGCACTTTTCGGCACGTACTTTTGCTAACTTTCTTGGTAGAACATTTCCAATAAAAATAACAAGACAGATAAATAAAACTGTAATCAATAATGCAAGTATCTTGGATACAAGCAAATGAATATGAAAAAATTCATTATATGACTGTAATAACTTAAATGCTCTTACATAAAATCCACTGGTAAATAACATACCAATAATCATACTTGTCCCAGATATCAACACCTCAAATAAATTTATGTACCTGCTTGGTTCTTCCAACATGGCTAGTATTTGAAGTGCTCTTTTGTTATCTTCATTCCCTTCTAATCTTTTGCGTATCTGACTTTCATTAATCGATTCAAAAGCTGCATGTGCTGCCGATACAGCCCCATTCCAAATAATTAAAACAACTATTATACCCATTCTCCAATAGGGATACCCATCCATTTAATTAATTTACTCCTTTTCTTCTTGGCAAGCATTATATTACATCGCTTACGCTGCGTAAAAATGTTAAGCCAGCGAAAAACTAACTAATAATGCTTCATCAATCTTAAACATTATATCTTCGTCTAAATGACAAACCTTTTCTTTTAAACGTGACTTATCAATTGTCCTAACTTGTTCTAATAAAATTACAGAATCCTTAACTATTCCATATTTTTCAGCATTCAGCTCTACATGTGTAGGAAGCTTTGCTTTATTCATTTTTGATGTAATTGCTGCACAGATAACGGTAGGACTATGTCTGTTACCTGTATCATTCTGTATAATAAGTACGGGACGTACTCCACCTTGTTCAGACCCAACTACTGGCCTTAAATCTGCATAAAAAATATCTCCACGTTTTATAATCACATTATTCACACTCCATTTTATGGCTTTTTCTTTTTATTGTTACCATTTTTTTCTCTCGTATTCCATAAAATTTCATTCTGTGAATAACTCATTTCATTTTTTGCATCTAATCTCTTCAACTTACAAAAATAAACCCTATTCATTCAACTTCTAGAAACTAATGTTATACGTAACTTGTGAGCAGTGATAGAAATCATATGTTCCTACTTTTTCACCGCGATAATAATAGACTCTTGGAACACGTTTTCCAATGTCACAAACAAATTCATAATTGAAAGAATGACTCATTTCAGCTAATTCTTCCACCGTAATGCATTCATCCTTATCTCTTCCCACTAAAGTTACTATATCCCCTTCTATTACTCCTGGAATATCTGTTACATCAACCATAAACTGGTCCATGCAGACCCTTCCTAAGATTGCAGCTTTTTTGCCACGTATTAATACATAGCCTTGATTTGAAAGAGCTCTTGGATATCCATCCGCATAACCAACTGGCACTGTTGCTACCCTTGTTTCTCTATTTGTAACGAATGTTTGACCATAACTGATTCCAATCCCTGAATCTAGCGTCTTAACAAACGTAACAAAACTTTTAATTTCCATTGCCGGACACAATGGAAGTCTTTTCTTATTTACTTCCTCTGATGGATAAAGACCATAAGTACTGATTCCTGAGCGAACCATGTCATAATGCGCCTTTGGAACCTCCATAATTCCAGCACTGTTGGATAGATGTCTTACAGGTATGTGAACCCCAGCTTTTTCTAATTCATCCACAAATGACTGAAATCTATTTATTTGTTGTAATGTAAATGTTTTGTCTGTTTCATCCGCTGTAGCAAAATGAGAAAAGCATCCATCAATTACAATTCCATCTAGCTTAGCGATTTTCTGAATTATTTCTATGCTTTCCCTTGCAACAGGGAAGCCAATACGAGACATACCTGTATCTACTGCAATATGAATTTTTGCAGTCTTATTCTGTTTTCTAGCCTCTTTGGCCAATAATTTGGCACTCTCGAGTGAAAATACAGCCGGCATAATATCGTACTCCACCAATTTACTATATAACGGAGCTGGTGTTACCCCTAGAATTAACAGTGGTTTCTTAATTCCATTTTCCCTTAATTCTATACCCTCTTCAATAATTGCAATTCCAAAGGCGTCTACAATTGGATCTAGTACCTTTGCAATAGGAATTGCACCATGACCATAGCCATCAGCCTTAATAATTACCATGAGTTTTGTGTCTGCTTCTAGTAATCTTTTTGTTTCCTCAATATTTCTATATATTGCGTCCAAATTAATATCTGCATGTACTCTGTAATATTCCATTTCACTGTCTCCTATCTTTACAACTTTACAAAATATATGCTAGTGCATCGACAATATCTTCAGCCATTAAGCTGTAATTATTTTTTTCCTTCACAGCGTAATCACCTGCTAACCCATGGATGTAAACACCCAATGCGGCAGCATCGAAATTGCTCAGCCCCTGAGCGGCAAGACCTGCTATAATACCAGTTAACACATCTCCAGAACCTCCCGTTGCCATGCCATTATTGCCTGATACATTAAAATATATACGTTCTTCATCTATCACTATAGTTCTGGCATCTTTCAATACCAGCACATAGTTGCCCCTATACTGCGTTGCAACTTCATATGTGTTGGATACAATATGTTGTAACGATAGTTTTGTCAGTCTTGACATTTCCTTTAAATGAGGTGTAAGTATTACATTAGATGGTAAATGAAGGACTGTACTATGTTTTGTCTCATCTTTTATAACATACTTTTCTTCATCTGCCAACAAGTTTATAGAATCTGCATCAAAAATTAACGGATTTTTTACATTTTCGACTACAAATAAGACCATCTTTCTAGAAATATTCGATATTCCTATACCTGGTCCAATGACAACTGCCGTTGCCCAGTCCAGTTCACCCTTTAACCAATGATAATCCAACTCGTCTGACTGATAGGTAGAAAGCAATGCTTCTGGAAGCAAGCTTTGTATCACTGTTTTATTGCATTCTGGTGTAAGAACTTTCACAAGGCCAGCACCTATACGATAAGCTGCTTTTGCAGACAAGTATGCTGCTCCGCTAATTTTCTCACTTCCCGCAATAACAAGAACTCTACCATATGTTCCTTTATTAGATCGCCTCTTCCTTTCAGGCAATCTTGATAAATCTTCCTGCTCATAATAGAAGCTTTTCTTTGCAACAGAATGTATGACTTTCTGTGGAAAACCGATATCTGCAACAAATACTTCACCAGCATAATCACATCCTGGAAACAGTAAAAGGCCAATCTTATGGCAACCAAATGTTACCGTATAGTTTGCTCTAATTGCAATACCTAAAATTTTTCCATTTGATGCATCCACACCCGATGGAAGATCCACAGAAAACACCATCCCCCCTGAATGATTGATTTCCTGAATAATCTGGGCATATTTTCCTTCTATTGTCCTTTTTAAACCAACTCCAAACAAACTATCTATTATCACATTATATTCAGACACCTTGACCGAATTGTATACTGACATGCCAAGATTTCTTACAATATTTAACTGTGCCTTCATTTGTTCAGATGCTTTGGTCTCATCTCCAACTAACAGTATGTCCACATTGTATCCTTTTTCGTGGAGTAGACGTGCAGCTGCTGCTCCATCTCCGCCATTATTCCCACCCCCACAGACCGCTAGTATCCTATCTCGTTCTGTAATCTTAGGAATCATGGTTTCAACGAGCTTCATTGCAGCCTTTTCCATAAGCACCATAGATGGAATACCTATTATCTCCATTGTCGTACGGTCAATTTCATTCATTGCATTGGCATCTACAGCATACTTCATTCTGAATCGCTTCCTTTATTCACAAAGCTGTGGTCAAACTTATTAATCACATCATGTCCAAGTAAATTGTGCATATAGGAATACACTTTTTCATTCATTTCTTCTTTCTCCTGCTTCAAGAGAAGTTTACGCTTCAGCTCTTCTCTTGCTGCTAAAATCCATTTATCCAGTTTTTGAATATCTGACGTGTTATCTTTTAGAAGTGAATACCAGTATTTTAAACATTCAACAACAAGAAGTTCGTTGACTTCACGAATCTTGTAAGGAATGTCTATCAGTTCATCATTTTTTACTTCTAATTTATCATTTATCTCCAAAATCATCTTCTGGCTAACTTCCTGCTTTTTACCTTTTTTACGCTCAGCAGCCTCTGTTTCACCTTCGCCCATATTAGCTACGATCTGGTTCATCAGTTTCATCTTAAGTTTTTTCATATCCTTAATTTCATTCACTAATTTTCCCTGCTGCTTTAACAGATCATTCAATTTTTTTTCTAATTGATTGATAGCTGGTGTCTTTGCATCGTTCGGAAATAACTCATGCCACTTTGGGTCAAGTGTTATGATAGGAATTTTTTTCTTATCAACAAAAGATTTATAATCGGGTTCTCGTTCCTTCTTCTTCAATACTACTCCCCCTAATTCTTCCTATTCCTCTTCCATATCTGCAAGTACTTTTTCCTGTCCCTGCGCTCTCTCTCTGTTACGTAAATTATAGGAAACTCGCATAAGGCTTTCTGCCAAATGAACATTTTCTACAATCACATCTTCTGGCAAATTTAAATCTGTAGGGGCAAAGTTCCAGATTGCACGTACTCCCCACTTCACAATATCAGCACCAATCTGTGGTGCTTTTGTCTTTGGTAATGTAAGTGCTGCAATATCTACTTTATTCTCTTTTATAAAACTTTCCAATTCATCTACATCTCGAACTTCAATACCTCTTATTGTCATACCAACTAGTCTTGGATTTACATCAAAGATTCCTATTACACGGAAACCACGTTTATCAAAATCAGTATAATTAGCCAAAGCCTGTCCCAGATTACCAGCTCCAACAATAATCACTTTATAACGGCGATCAAGGCCTAATATTTTACCAATCTCTGTATATAAATATTCTACGTTATATCCATACCCCTGTTGACCAAATCCACCAAAATTGTTTAGATCCTGCCTAATCTGTGATGCAGTCACCTTCATTCTCTCACTTAGTTCTTTGGATGAAATACGAACTACATCATTTTCCATCAACTCGCCTAAATAACGGTAATAACGTGGAAGACGTTTTATTACGGCTGAGGAAATTTCTTTATCACTCACTGTGTTACCTCCTTCATTGTAAACCCATCGTTACAATTGTTTTCCTTTCGAAAATACACTTATGATATATTATATGGGAATGCGAAATCAATGTCAATAATTTCACAAAAATTGAGCCTATTATTCTCTTATTAAAATGTCTCTTTAGCGAAATACTATTACACGAAATAAATACTTATTGAAACAAACCTTCTCAAAAAGTTGACACAAAATACGATATTTTTTATAATCTTCATACAAGGAGAGGTTATCATATGATTTTAGCATGTAAAGATATAACAAAAACATTTGGAACAGATGAAATTTTATCTGGCGTGTCCTTTCATATAAATGAACGCGAAAAGGCTGCTATTGTTGGAATCAATGGCGCCGGGAAATCAACATTACTCAAAATCATTATGCATGAAATGAAGCAAGATGATGGAGAAGTAATTCTTTCAAAAGGTGCAACGATTGGCTATTTAGCACAGCATCAGGATTTAGACAGCAACAATACCATTTACGAGGAAATGTTAGAGGTTAAGCAGTATATTATAGAGCTTGATGAAAAAATTCGAAGTATGGAAGTCGAAATGAAAACTGCTTCTGGTGATAAGTTAGAGAACTTGTTAAATCAATATTCCAAGCTTACTCATGAATTTGAAATGAATAATGGGTATGCATATAAAAGTGAAATTGTTGGGGTTTTAAAGGGCCTAGGCTTTGAAGAAAATGAATTCAACAAACGTACCAATGCCCTTTCAGGCGGACAGAAAACTCGTGTTTCCCTTGGAAAGCTGCTCTTGTCCAAACCAGATATCATCCTGCTTGACGAGCCTACCAACCATTTAGACTTAAATTCAATTGCATGGTTGGAAACTTACCTGATGAACTATCCAGGAAGTGTATTAATTGTAGCCCATGACCGTTACTTTTTAGATCGTGTTGTTACAAAAGTCATCGAATTAGAACACGCAAAAGCACGTGTGTATGAGGGAAATTATACAGACTTTATCACCAAAAAGGACTTACTTCGTGAAGCTATGATAAAGCAATATAATAATCAGCAACGGGAAATTAAGCATCAGGAAGAGGTTATTACTAAACTCCGTTCTTTTAACCGTGAGAAGTCCATAAAACGTGCTGAGAGTCGTGTTAAGATGTTAGACAAGATGGAACGTTTGGATAAACCAATCACAGAAGACGTGCAAATGCATCTTACCTTAACTCCTTCTGTTGTCAGTGGCAACGATGTTCTTACGGTTCGTGACTTAAGCAAGTCTTTTGGTTCACACACACTATTTACGCATCTGGATTTTGACATTAAGCGAAGCGAAAAGGTAGCCATTATCGGAGGAAATGGAACTGGCAAAACAACGATTCTAAAAATTATTAATGGAGTTTTAGATGCCGACAGCGGCTCCATAACATTAGGTTCTAAAGTTAAAATTGGTTACTACGATCAGGAACATCATGTACTTAATATGGAAAAAACACTGTTTGATGAACTTCACGATGCTTATCCTGACATGGATAACACGCAAATTCGTAATACGTTAGCTGCTTTCCTATTTACCAATGATGATGTGTTCAAACGCGTAAAAGATTTAAGTGGTGGTGAACGTGGCCGTTTGTCACTTGCAAAGCTGATGCTTTCGGAATCAAATTTACTGATTTTGGATGAGCCTACCAACCATTTAGACATTGCCTCTAAAGAAATTTTGGAAAATGCTATCAAAAATTATACAGGAACTGTATTATATGTATCACATGATCGTTATTTTATTAACAAAACTGCTACTCGAATTTTAGATTTAACAAACCAGACTTTGATTAATTATATCGGAAACTATGATTATTATCTGGAGAAGAAAGAAATTCAGGAAAGTGTTGCATTTGCACAAAATAGTATAAATTCGTTTGGTAAACGTGATGTAACTGCTTCTACTGCATCAAAAACAGAATCTGTTAATTCTAATGTATCTGATAGTAAAATGGATTGGAAACAGCAGAAGGAAGAACAAGCTAGACAGCGCAAATTACAGAACCAGATAAAAAAATGCGAGGATGAAATTACAAGGCTGGAAGAACGTAATAGTGAAATTGATGAACTGCTTGCACAAGCTGATATTTATACCAATGTTTCTAAGCTTGTTAAATTGAATAACGAAAAACAAGAAAATGAAACTAGACTAGAAGAATTAATGGAAGAATGGGAATCACTGCTCTAAATGGTGACATTCTGCTTTACTTTAAGCAAAAGAAGCAACCTCCACATGGTGGATGCTTCCGGAATGGAGTTATACGCTCAATGAGAGTCGCCTATCCTGTTGCTGACAGGGTAGGCTTTTTTTATTTGTGCTTGTTGTTCCATTATCTAGATAGGCAAGCAAAGCGATTAAGTTTTCTTAATTACATATACTAATATCATTTTACTTTACATTCAAAAAAAGAAGTGCTATACTAAAACAAAAGAAGCAATCTCCACATGGTGGATGCTTCCGGAATGGGTTTATACTCTCAATGAGAATCGCCTATCCTGGTGCGAACAGGGTAGGCTTTTTTATTTGTGCTTGTTGTTCC
>DBKX01000420.1:9647-10155 GCA_002297865.1 Lachnoclostridium sp. UBA739 | reverse complement strand
ATAGGCAAGCAAAGCGATTAAGAACAATCCTCCGTTAAACAGTACGTTTATCACTTCGTATGTATCCATTCGCTTCACCTCCCTTCCTTTATGCTTTTTGCAAAGCATAAATTCCGGAGGCGTCCACCCTGTATTCGATTGCTTCTGTTTCTATTCTATCATATTCTACTTAGCATTCAAATAAGTTTCCTTAATTGTTTTTATAGCACCTTAGACAAAAATGCCTTCAGTCTCTCATTCTGTGGATTCTCAAAAAATTCCTTTGGTGGATTCTGCTCTTTAATATTGCCACCATCCATAAACATGACCCTGGTAGCAACTTCCCTAGCAAACCCCATCTCATGTGTCACCACAACCATTGTCATACCGTCGTCGGCAAGTTCCTTCATCAACTCTAATACCTCGCCTACCATCTCAGGATCTAATGCAGAAGTTGGTTCATCAAATAAAATCACATCTGGATTCATCGCCAATGTTCTTGCGATTGCAATACGTTGTTTCTGACCAC
>DBKX01000420.1:7658-9638 GCA_002297865.1 Lachnoclostridium sp. UBA739 | reverse complement strand
CAATTTCTTTGGATATGCATTTGCCTTATTAGGTAAACCAACACGCTCTAACAGCTGATCTGCCTTCTTAGAAGCTTCTTCTTGCGACATTAACTTTAGCTTTACCGGTGCAAGCATAATGTTTTCCTTCACTGTTAAATGCGGAAATAGATTAAACTGCTGGAATACCATTCCCATTTTCTGTCGAATGAGATTAATATTCGTCTTTTTATCCGTAATATTTTCGCCCTCAAACCAGATCTCTCCAGATGTTGGAGTTTCCATTAGATTCAAGCAACGCAGAAAAGTTGATTTTCCAGAACCAGATGGGCCAATAATAACAACTTTTTCACCCTTTTTGATGGTTTCAGTAACTCCCTTTAAAACAACATGATCACCGAATGTTTTATTTAAATTCTTAACTTCTATCACCTTGACTCATTCTCCTCTCAACCAAACTTAGCGCTTTTGTTAATCCAACTACTATAACAAGATAGATTGCCGCAGCAATAATCAATGGAGGCAACACATCAAAGGTTCGATTTCCAACAAGCTGGGCAGCTTTTGTCAAATCTGTAACTGCGATATAACCTGCAACGGATGTTTCTTTAATTAAAGAAATAAATTCATTACCTAGAGCTGGTAAAATATTTCGGATTGCCTGTGGCAAAATAATATATCGCATGGTCTGTGGATAGGTAAAGCCAAGAGAACGACCAGCCTCTGTCTGACCGTTATCAAGGGATTCGATACCTGCACGTACAATTTCTGCTACATAAGCACTAGAGTTAATACCGAAACATACTGCACCAGTTAAAATTGGATTGGCATCTCTTGAAGTAAAGATAAGGTTATAAATAATTAACAGCTGCACAATTACGGGCGTTCCACGAATAATTGTTGTGTAAAGGTTACAAAGTCTGCCAAGCCACTTAAACTTTTGATTTACTGCAGATGAAACTTTACCAACTGCAATTAAGATACCAAGGCAGATACCTAATAAGATTGCAAAGAAGGATATTTCTACAGTAACAAGTAAACCACTCAAATAAGACTTATAACGTTCTCCTCTTATCAATGAGTCATAAAAACGTCCACCTAAACCAAACAGCCAGTTCTTCTTCTCTTCCGCTCCGTACTTAGCAAAAATTTCGTCCATTTCTCCGCTGTTATTTAATTCTTCAATTACTGTATTAATCTGATTAAGTAATTCCTTATTGCCTTTTTTAACTGCTATGGCGTAGTTATCAGAAAAAGCAATGTTTTCTTCTCCCTCTAAAATCTTTACTCCAGAAGTGGAATTAACCAGCTCTTTGGCAGGAACTTCATCCATAACGATACAGTCAATCTTTTCATTCTTCAAATCCTGCGTTGCCTGTGCAAATGCTGTATAACGTTTGATTTCTTTTGCCTTTACATTATCTTCATTTGAAACCCAAAGGTCCGCTACATTCCCCTGCTGTACTCCAATAACTTTACCATTAAGTTCGTCTACGCTCACTAACGCTGGGTTTTTGGCGTTTACTACAACCACATCCGTAGAATCTACATAATTATCAGAGAAATCCATATTCTTTTTACGTTCATCTGTAACGGATACTCCTGCAGCTACAAAATCCACTTTTCCTTGCTGGACTGCAACTAAAGCACCATCGAAATCCATATTTTTTATTACTAGAGTCTTGCCAGCAGCATCTGCAATCTTCTTCGCAATATCCATGTCAATTCCAACAACATTATTTCCTTCCATAAACTCATATGGGGCGAAACCAGCTTCTGTTCCAACAATAATTGTTCCACTTTTAGAAGCCGCTTTATCTGTCTTATCCGCTTTACAGCCAACCAAGGTTACCAGCAGAATACAAGACAGGATGATATAAATCCGTTTCTTCATTCGATTCTTCATATAATTTCCTTTCATTTAAGAACAACTTCGATAATAACTTGCCTTAAGTATATAATACCACACACACAATTTCAATATCATTCTTTATATTTATT
>DBKX01000420.1:2214-7637 GCA_002297865.1 Lachnoclostridium sp. UBA739 | reverse complement strand
ATGTATAATAATTCATTTAGTGTAGGAAAATTTCCTATAAATCAGCAAAGGGAGAACCGAAGTCCTCCCTAGCTTTACTCTTGCAAAATCTTTTCCAAACCTTGCTTTTCAATATTTTCCACAGTAAACAAAATATGTTTATGCGCTAACTCTTCCGCCTTATCAGGATTATGTTCTTTCAGTGCCTCTAATATAGCTTTGTGTTCCATGTTGCATTTTTCTGCTCTTCCTGTAGAAGCTAATGTACTCTTGCGTACCCGCTGGACATAATGATGAAAGTCCTTTAATAAATGTCTAAGCATTTTACTCTGAGATGCCTCATAGATGATTTCATGAAATTTATTATCTAATTCCATCATCTGTTCATAATGATGCTTTGACGCTCTGAACTCACTTAAGTAAACAATTTCCTCTAACTCTTCTATCTGTTCGGGAGTAATGTTTTCACATGCCCATCTAGCACATAATCCCTCCAAATGGGAGCGTATCGCATAAATATCTTTTATATCTTTGACAGACAAACTAATTACCTGCGCACCCTTATTCGGAATTATTTTAACCAGCCCTTCTAATTCAAGCTGCCTAAGTGCTTCCCGCACTGGCGTACGACTGACTCCTAATTCATGACCAATTGTACTTTCTCTTAATTCTTCCCCTGATTTATATTTTCCGGATAAGATATCCTCACGGATCTGGTTAAAAACCCTACCTCTAAGGGTATATTTATCTGTGGTCTCTTTCTCCACATCAAACTCGTCCACAGGTATTCCTCCTACTGCAATACTGCTTTAATTTTATAAATTCTCAATTGTTTCCATGATATAGTCTGCAAATTCTGCACTTGTACATCCTGTATCACGTCCTGTAATCTTTAACTTGCTATCGGCTGCCGTACAGATATCTAATGCTTTGTAAAGCTTATCGGCTTCTGCATTATATCCAATGTGACCTAACAACATAGCACCTGCACGGATTACACTACATGGATCTGCATAGATATCACGGCCTTCTTTTACCATACGAGGAGCAGAACCATGAATTGCTTCAAACATAGCATATTTCTTACCAATGTTAGCACTTCCTGCTGTTCCTACACCACCTTGGAATTCAGCAGCTTCATCTGTAATAATATCACCATATAAGTTAGGTAATACTACAACCTGGAAGTCTCTTCTTCTCTTCTCATCTACTAATTTAGCTGTCATAATATCTATGTACCAGTCATCTGCTGTGATTCCTTCGTATTCTTCGGCAATACGATAGAATGTATCAAGGAATTTTCCATCTGTTGTTTTGATGATATTCGCTTTCGTCACAGCAGTTACTCTAGTTTTTCCATTGTTCTTTGCAAATTCAAAGGCAGCACGGATAATACGGTCACATCCCTGGCTTGTTGCGATTGTAAAGTCAATTCCAAGGTCTTCTGTTACATTGACACCTTCTTTACCTGCAGCGTATCCACCTTCTGTATTTTCACGGTAGAATGTCCAGTCAATACCTTCTTCCGGAATACGAACAGGTCTTACGTTAGCAAATAAATCTAATGCTTTTCTCATAGCTACGTTAGCAGATTCAACGTTTGGCCATGGATCACCTTTTCTTGGTGTTGTTGTAGGTCCTTTTAAGATAACATCACATTGTTTTAACTCTTCCAAAACGTCATCTGGAATCGCTTTCATTTCAGCAGCTCTTCTCTCGATTGTAAGACCATCAATAACTTTAAACTCTACTTTGCCTTTGTTTACTTCATCTTTTAATAAGTATTCTAATACTCTTTGTGCTTGACCTGTGATTGCTGGTCCAATACCATCTCCACCGCAAACACCGATTACGATTTTATCAAGTGATTTGTAATCTACAAAGTCGCCCTGTGCTTTCATTTCTTCTACTCTAGCTAACTGTTTTTCCAATAACTGACCAAATTTTTCTTTTGCCGCTTCAATTTGTTGGTTGTTCATACTGTTCCTCCTAAATATTTAATTTTCTCCAAACATTGTGGTAGCCGTTTCTTCGCAAGCCTGACTAATGATATCTAATAATTCATCGTCAGTAATTACGGTAATACGACCATCTTCGTATTCTGCATCTACCCACTCTTTTACAAGGGCAACTACAGGATGAGACTTATCAATGGCATCGTCACCTTTTAGCTTAAAATGTGTATTAATCCAGTGCGCAATACCTGCAAGACCAGATGTATTCGATACTGCAACTACAGCAGGTCTATTTAAGAATTTCTCTGTATCAAATATATTATAAATCTCTTCATTTTTCAATAACCCATCAGCATGAATTCCAGCTCTGGTTACATTAAAGTTACGTCCAACAAAAGGTGTACGGGAAGGAACTCGATATCCGATTTCTTTCTCATAGTATTCCGCAAGTTCTGTAATCACAGTTGTATCCATTCCATCCAACGTACCTTTTAACTGTGCATACTCAAATACCATAGCCTCTAGTGGAGTATTGCCTGTACGTTCACCAATTCCGAATAAGGAACAGTTTACGCCACATGCACCATATAACCATGCAGTTGTAGAATTACTTACTGCCTTATAGAAATCATTATGTCCATGCCATTCCAGCCATTCGGATGGTACACCTGCGTGATTTATGATACCATATATAATTCCCTGTACAGAACGTGGAATAACGGCACCTGGGTAGTTTACACCATATCCCATCGTATCACAGCAACGGATTTTAACTGGAAGATTATATTCTTTGCTTAATTTCATGAGTTCAAGACAAAATGGTATAACAAATCCATAAATATCACTTCTTGTAATGTCTTCTAAGTGGCATCTTGCTGCAACACCTGTTTCCAGACATTCACGTACAACACTTAGGTAATGTTCCATTGCCTGACGTCTTGTCATTTTCATTTTATAGAAAATATGGAAATCGGAACAGCTTACTAAAATACCGGTTTCCTTTAATCCTATATCTTTTACTAATTCAAAGTCTTTCTTACTGGCACGAATCCACGCTGTAACTTCTGGAAATTCATATCCTCTCTCCATACATTTGTATACAGCATCTCGATCTTTTTTACTATATAAGAAAAACTCACTGGCGCGAATAATTCCCTTCGTGCCTCCTAATCTATGTAAATAATCGTATAGTGTTACGATTTGCTCTGTAGAATATGGTGTCCTGGATTGTTGTCCATCACGGAACGTAGTATCTGTGATCCATATTTCTTCAGGAAAGTTATGTGGTACGATTCGATCATTAAATGCTATCTTAGGAATCTCATCATACGGAAACAAGTTGCGAAATACGTTTGGTTTCTCAACATCAACAAGTGGATACATATGCTCTTCTAACTGTAAAAGATTCGTATGAGCATTCTTGGTAACACGTCTATTCTCCATCTTCGGTTGCTCCTCTTCTGCTTTTTGTATAATTGTATACAATTATACGTGTATTGTCAAGCGTGAAAATACCAAAATAATCCATAAGGCAAGCAGGGTTGCCATTCCTGCTTGCCTTATGGATTAAGTGTTAACTCACAATATCTGCTTCTTAGATATAATACTCTACTTCATCCTTTAGCTTCATATTAAAGATATCAAAAATTTTATCTCTTAACTCAAGAAAGTCATCACTGGTTCTATCCCGCGACTGCTGTAATTTTACTTCTACTACTTTTTTAACCCTACCCGGGTTAGGAGTCATCACCACAATACGATCTGCCAAATAAATCGCTTCTTCGATATCATGAGTCACAAAAATGATTGTCTTTTTCTGGTCTTTGGATATGCGAAGTATATCATCCTGTAATTTCATTCTTGTTATAGCATCTAATGCCCCAAATGGCTCATCCATAAATATAATTTCAGGATCAACCGCAAGAGCTCTCGCAATTGCAACCCTCTGCTGCATTCCACCTGAAAGCTGTCTAGGGTATGATGTTTTGAATTCAGACAAACCCACAAGTTCTAGATATTTTTCTGCTATTTCCTTACGTTCTGTCTTCGACACTTTTTTTGCTTCCAAACCCAATTGCACATTTTTTAAAACTGTTCTCCATGGCAAAAGTCCATAGTTCTGAAAAATAGTTACATTCTCAGTAGATGGCTTTGTAACTTCCACCCCATCAATTTTTATACACCCCTCATTGACGGGTGAAAAACCTGCAATTGCATTTAACAATGTACTCTTTCCACATCCAGACGGTCCTAATAAGCAAATAAATTCTCCCTTTTCGATGGACAAAGACACACAGTCTAATGCTCGGAAAGTTTCGCCGTTTTGAAGAAAGGTTTTCCCTGCATTCTTAATCTCTATGTACATTACCTTCCACCTCCCCACGCACGTAACAAGCTTTTTTCCAATAACTTAAGCAATGCATCCAGACATACACCTATTAAACCAATCACAACAATAGTGGCAAGCAGCATATCCGCCCGAAGGTTATTTCTAGCATCAATAATCTGATAACCTAATCCTGATTGTGCACCGATCATTTCACCCGCCACCAAAAACACCCAGGCAGTTCCCAGTGCAAGGTGTATACCATTGGCAATCTGAGGAAATGCTGCTGGAAATATGACTTTCCATAAAATCTGCGGCTGTTTGATTCCAAAACTTTGCGAAACCTTTAAGTAAATCGGATCAATCCCTTTCACGGCTGATACTGTCGATAACAGAACCGGAAAAAAGGCTGCGATAAATATTACTACGATAGCTGGAACATCTCCAATACCGCACCACAACACAATAAACGGCATCCAAGCCATAGGGGAAATCGGACGTAACAACTGTACAACCGGATTAATATATTGAAATACATTGGTATACCATCCAAGCAAAAGCCCAAGTAACACTGCCACAAGAACCGCACTCAAATATCCCACTGCAAAACGATACATACTCATGCGTATTCCAAGCAACATGGTTCCATCCATCATCAGTTCAAGAAACGCCGTCCATGCTTGAAAGGGTGACGGAAATAATGCTTTGTTAAAACTGCTTCTTATATATACAAACTGCCATATTCCTCGCACTACTGCAAATGATAACACAACATTTTTGATTGCCCTTATTTTTTTCACCTAACCACTTCCTTATAACGTATTGTCAACAAATTCTTTGTACAACGGCGGATTATCGGACAATCCGTATCGCCTCATTTTTTCTGTAAGCTTATCATAAATGTCTTCTGTAATAGCAAGATTGTCATAGGATATCCATTTTAACGATATATCCAGAACATCTCTGTTCTGCTTTAGATACTTCTTTGCTACCGTCATTTTCTGTTTGTCTGAAAGGTTGTTACCAGCCTTTTTATAAGCTTTTACAAAATTTCTGGCTAAGGATGGTCGTTCCTTTATAAACTTGTCGCTCAAAACCAACCCGCAGCAAAGGGAGTCATCCCAGAGTTTCTCGGAAGAATACAATACTTTTCCAACACCAAG
>DBKX01000420.1:0-2200 GCA_002297865.1 Lachnoclostridium sp. UBA739 | reverse complement strand
GCGCTCCAAAAGGCTCTGCCACACAATATCCATCAATTTGCCCACTTGCCAGCGCAGACGCCATTTCCGTAGGAGCAAGTTCGGCAATCTTTAAATCATCCACAGCCATTGATGCCTTATAAAGCGCATCCTGTAGTAGCAGATTGTGGGAAGACTGCCTATGGGGTATTGCAAACGTCTTACCTTTCAGTTCCTCCATAGAATTTATCTGTTTGGATACGATAATTGCATTTCCGTCTCTATGCCCCAATGCAACAGCCTTTAACCCAATACCCTGTTCCTTTGCTTTCATAGCTAACTCAATAAGAACAGAAGCTCCATCTACCCTGCCCGTATTAAGGGCATCCATAAGTTCTGGCCAAGAACCATACTTCACAAGTTCTATATTTAAATTCTTGTTTTCTTTACATTCCTCTGCTTCTTCAAAAACCGCTAATGCATGGGTAATTGGTATATATGCAATCTTAACCGTATTCGCTGCATTTTTATCAGAAAATTTATTTGCACCACAGGCAGTCAGAAAACACATTGCCATACACACGAAAAACAGAATGATACCTTTTTTCATTTTAACTATCTGCCCCCTTTATTCCCAGCCTAAAGCCTTTCTCTTAAGCTTCATGTCTTCTACGATTTTATTACCAAGTGAAACAGGATCTACATCCACATTCATTGATGAACCAAGGATTTCCTTTGTTCCCTCTTTCAAGAATTCTATCACATTCTTAGAACCATAAATCTGTGCCTCAACACAATGATAAGAACTAACTCCTAATAATCGAAAACCAAGTGCTGCATTGATTCCTTTCTCATTGCCCCATTCTGGAGAAGCAAATGCAAATGGCATATCCTTAATCTTTTCATTTAACTCACCTGCAATGCCTGCAAATATTCCTGACGATCGAGTATTGTCAATACATTCTCCAACATGCCATACTGGAGGCAAATCTGGCGACAGGAATTCTCTCAGACTGTTGCNNTTGTCTAGTGCCGACGTATTACAATATCCTAATTCATTAATGGAAATGACGCACAGCCATTAGACAAAATCATTACATTATTCTTTAATAGCACTTCTGCCACATCTACAGTTGCTTTTTCGTATAAAACCTTTGGATTACTACAGCCAACCATATTGACAATACCAAGGATTTTTCCACTTCTTAGTGCATCTGCCAGTGGCTTCATGCTTCCAAAACGTTTATGTATATACTCTACCGAAAAACCTACCTCTGCTTCCACTTCATAAGGTGGAATATGTACTGGAATCCCTTTTCTTGCTTCGAAACTCTCAATTGCTCGTGTTACTATTTTCTCAGCTAGTTCTCTTGTTTCTCCTATATTGGAATGATGATGATCATACTCATATCGTTCTGCACCTGGAAGTCTTGCAGATTCGCTTGTTGTCACAACCGTTGTTTTAAAGCATTTTGCCACATCCATAATTGCCGGAAATACGTCCTGTACATCAGCCACCCACAAATCAAGTGCCCCCGTTGCTAATACAAGTTCAGCAGATACTGCATTGGATAGTGGAATGACTCCACCGTATCGATACATCGCTGCAAGACCAGAACAACAGATCCCATAAAAGCGAATTCCTTTTGCCCCTTTTGATTTTGCAAGTTCAATAAACTTCTCATCCTTGCCTACCTTAACAATCTCACTTACCAAAACAGGCAAATGCCCATGTACTGCAATATTTACATATCCCTTTTTCAAAGCTCCAATGTTTACTTTTGATGTAACTCTATCGCCTACACCAAACAAACTATCCGTTGCAATTGATGCCCCAACCACACCGGAAAAGGTAAACGCTAGACCACATCTTAAAAACTGTTGCATTACACTTTTCCAATCTCCATCTGTGGCACAACCTGTTTTGTGGTACGCTTCAAACACCTCATGATACGCACTAATTGGAAGGATATCTAGCTCTTCCCATACCTTTTGTCTTTCAGCTGGTGCACATGCTTTGATTGTTTTATATTCTCCCGGTACTGTCCTTGACATATCCTCTAAAAGTGTATCTGCCAGTTCAGACGCAATCTTCTTCGTTGACCTTCGATATGTTTTAATCCCAAACGCTTCTGCAGTACTTCTTATCTTCTGTTCTCCTATAATTGGTATATCTAGCTTTCCCTCGGCTGCCCATTTTAGTGCAAGAATAACTTCTCTTGCATGCATTCCGTGCTGGGCA
>DBKX01000211.1:11565-12564 GCA_002297865.1 Lachnoclostridium sp. UBA739 | reverse complement strand
AGCCTAAACATAAATTCTCATTTGAAGCTAAGCTGATAATTGGATTAGCAGCGGCACTGTTAGTTGGAATGCTTGGGGGAGCGTTATCTAAGATGACCAATATGGCTTCTGAACTAAAAGGCGGCAGTAACAGTGAGTTTGAAAAGCAGCTTGCAAAAGATACCTATGTAAATGATAAACCATTGGAAAATACAGCAGTATTAACCGATGTGAGTCTTGATAATGATGTAACGAAAGTAATCGAAGAAAATATGCCAAGTATTGTTTCTATTACTTGTGAAGTAGAGTCACAGGTAAGAAACTTTTTCGGGCAGACATACAATCAGATACAACAAGGCGCAGGATCTGGAATTATTATTGGAGAAGATGAAACTTACTATTACATTTCAACAAACAATCATGTAATTGCAGGAGCAAAATCCATTACGGTTACATTCTGTGATGACAAAGATGTGAAAGCTTCCGTAAAAGGAGCCGACTCCACAGGAGATTTAGCCGTTGTTACAGTGAAAAAGAAAGCAGTAGAGGATAGTACAAAAAAGGCAATTAAAATTGCAAAACTTGGGAATTCAAAAGATGTTAAAGTTGGTGATTCTGTTGTTGCAATTGGTAATGCGTTAGGACTTGGACAATCTTCCACAGTAGGAGTTGTAAGTGCCCTAGACCGTGAAGTAAGTATCAGCAATGTGAAGAGAAAACTAATTCAGACCGATGCAGCCATTAATGGTGGAAATAGTGGTGGCGCATTGTTAAATATGAATGGAGAAGTGATTGGCATCAATTCTGCTAAACTGGTTGAAGATAAAGTAGAAGGCATGTGTTTTGCAATTCCAATTACCAATGCACAGACTATTCTAAAAGAACTAATGAATGGGGAAGAAGTGCCAAAAGGAAAAGAAGGATATCTTGGTCTTAGTGGAGTTTCTGTTTCGGAACAAGAAAGTGAGACTTATCACATTCCTTTAGGTGTATATGTAAGAGAGGTGCCAGAAGGTGGTG
>DBKX01000211.1:11128-11548 GCA_002297865.1 Lachnoclostridium sp. UBA739 | reverse complement strand
CAGGTGTTCAGGCAGGTGATGTTGTTACGAAGCTAAATGGTGTAGGAGTTGCAACCATTCAAGCGTTACAAGAAAGAGCCAACAGCTACCGAGCAGGAACACAGGTAACACTAACAGTTGAACGTTATAAAGATGGTACCTATGAAGAACTTGAACTTAAGTTAACACTTATGTCAAGTGATGATTTTGGAAAACTAAAGTATTCTAGCAATACAACCAATGGACAGGACAACAGCCAAGATAAAACAGCACCTAATGATAATTCCAATGGATACTCAGATGAAGATAAACAGAAAATTTATGATTACTTTAAAGATTATTTTGGAAATTAGGGAGCAGAATCATAGAATAATTTAATAAAGATTTTATAAAAAACCATAGAACAGCTTGTACCGAAAGAATTTGTAAGATATAATAGAG
>DBKX01000211.1:3471-11097 GCA_002297865.1 Lachnoclostridium sp. UBA739 | reverse complement strand
TTTAGGTAAGGAGATAAAGTATGAGTAATGAAACAAAGGACAATATAAACGATAACGATAACAAAAATGAATATGAAGATATTTGTTATATATGCCGCAGACCTGAAAGTAAAGCCGGCAAAATGATTCACATTCCAAACAATATCTGTATTTGCTCTGACTGCATGCAAAAGACTTTTGATACAATGAATCATGGTAATATGCCGTATATGGATATTATGACATTGAATCCTAGTATGATGAATAACCAGACACCTCCAGTTCATGACATACCAAAAAGTCAAAAGTTAAAAAAGAAAAAGGAGAAGAAGGAAGCTCCAGAAAAAGTATTAGATCCAAAGAAACTGCCAGCACCTCATATTATAAAAGCCAGTCTTGATGAGTATGTGATTGGACAGGAATATGCTAAGAAAGTTATCTCTGTAGCTGTTTACAACCACTACAAACGTGTTTCAGAAGGTGTAATGGATGATATTGAAATTGAGAAATCCAATATGCTTATGATTGGACCAACAGGAAGTGGTAAGACATATCTTGTAAAAACACTGGCGCGTATTCTTCAAGTACCATTAGCTATTACAGATGCAACTTCATTAACAGAAGCAGGTTACATTGGAGACGATGTTGAAAGCGTTCTTTCTAAATTGTTACAAGCTGCAGATAATGATGTAGAAAAGGCTGAACGAGGCATTGTTTTCATTGATGAAATTGATAAGATTGCCAAAAAGAAAAATACCAATGCACGAGATGTGAGTGGAGAATCCGTACAACAGGCACTTCTTAAATTATTAGAGGGAAGTGAAGTAGAAGTTCCAGTTGGTGCAACAAGCAAAAATGCTATGGTTCCATTAACCACAATTAATACTAAAAACATTTTATTTATTTGTGGAGGAGCATTCCCAGACCTGGATAAAATTATTAAAGACCGTCTTAATAAGCAGACATCCATTGGATTTAGTGCGCATTTAAAAGATGAGGTAGAACAGGACCCACACGTGTTGTCGCAGGTGACAACAGAGGATTTACGTAAATTTGGTATGATTCCTGAATTTTTAGGAAGGCTTCCAATTGTATATACTCTCGATGGTTTAACAGAGGAAATGTTAGTTAAGGTTCTGAAAGAGCCTAAGAATGCCATTCTAAAACAGTATCAGAAATTACTGCTGTTAGATGAAGTGGAATTACTATTTGATGATTCTGCTTATGAAGCAATTGCAAGAGAAGCTATGAAGAAAAACACTGGTGCCAGAGCATTGCGTGCAATTATTGAAAAATTCATGCTTGATATTATGTACGAAATTCCAAAAGACGACAATATTGGCCGTGTTACAATAACTGGTGATTATATTGAAGGAAAAGGCGCTCCATTAATAGAAATAAGAAGTAATCAGGCTCATTTGTTAGAGTCCTAGTAATTAAGAGGTATGTGTACAGATATGCATACCTCTTTTTAGGTGACATCAAAATGGTGTTACTTTTGTGTTCTTTGCATATAATAGAAAAAAATAGATTGGCGGGAGAAAAAATTGGATACACCACAATTTGATCCTCAAACATGTAAAGATGCCATATATTCAGAAGAATACATACCGCTATTAATAGACTACTATGGTGATTTTCAACTGGTAATTGATAAATATAATCCTGTTTGTTATGTAATACTGAGCCCAAGGCAGGCGATTGTTTATATTTATATTGGAAATGCAAGTGTCATATCTCGATTTGATACATACCGTTCCATTCCAAAAATGTATGGGCTATTAGACACGTCCGTCATAGAAGAAACAGGGGTACAGAGGCTTCGTAGGCAGCCCTATATTGACCTTTATGGACAGGGCGTCTTAATTGGCTTTTTAGATACGGGTATTGACTATCGTAATCCGCTTTTTAGAAATGAGGACGGAACCACAAGAATCGTATCGATTTGGGATCAAACGATTTTGACCGGAACAACACCTTCAGAGTTTCCGTATGGTTCTGAATATACAGAAGAACAGATTAATCAGGCACTGCAAAGCAATAATCCATTGGATATTGTTCCGTCAATCGATGAAAATGGCCATGGGACATTTATGGCTGGTGTTGCAGCGGGAAACATTGATGAAGCAAATGATTTCTCGGGAATTGCACCTGACGCTGGCATTGTTGTAGTAAAGCTTAGACAGGCAAGGAATAAATTAAGAGAATTCTTTTTGGTTGACCAGGAAGTTGATTGCTTTGCAGAAAATGATGTTCTGGCAGCAGTATCCTATTTGTTAAAAAAGGCAAAACAATTTACCAGGCCAATTGTTATCTGCTTTGGTGTTGGTACTAGTGCGGGGGATCACAATGGTTCAAGTCCGTTAAGTCGATATATTGATTCAGTGGGATATACAGCTGGAGTAAGTTTTGTGTGTGGCACAGGAAATGAGGGGAATAGAGGACATCACTATCAAAGTAATACCATTTTATCTGGTGCGAATGAGGAAATTGAAGTAAATGTGGGAGATGGAGTGTCGGGATTTACCACTGAACTTTGGGCATCTACACCAGCACTATTTGCCATTGGCTTAACTTCACCTAGTGGAGAGGTAATTAATGAAATTCAGCCAAGACTGGGGAAAAAGGAAACGGTGCGTTTTGTGTTGGAGAAAACAGTTGTAACCATTGTATATTTCCTTGTTGAGGAAGGGTCTGGAGATATGCTTGTGTTTATGCGGTTTGCTGCACCGGCAAGAGGAATCTGGAAGATTAGGGCATATAACCGTGGTCCTATGCCGAGCAGTTTTAGTATGTGGCTTCCTCTTGACAATTTTATAGGAAACACAACGTATTTTAATCGTTCTGAACCAGATGTAACCATAACAGATCCTGGAAATGCCTTAACGATTGCAACCGTATCGGTTTATAACAGTCAGACAGATAGTATCTATATCCATTCGGGAAGAGGATTTACTCGTAGTGGCAGAGTGCAGCCAGCAGTGGCAGCACCAGGAGTTGAAATATTTGGACCACTTTTGAATAACCGGTTTGGCAGGTTAACGGGATCTAGTGTGTCAGCAGCAGTGGCGGCAGGTATTGCGACACTTTTGATGGAATGGGCGGTTATTCAAGAAAATGATATAGATGCTAATTCCAATGCAATAAGGCAATATCTAGTCATTGGTGCGAAAGAAAGAGACATTGTTTATCCCAACCGTGAGTGGGGATATGGGGAAATTGATATTTTCTCCATATTTGAAAGACTTAGATCTTAGAAAAGAAGACGGAAAAACAATTGAAAATTACGTTGAAAAAGTGGGATAATCATATTATGATAGAAGAACTCCAAATAGATAAGGATGGGTTAATATGAAAGAAATACCAGAGATTGATGGAAATTTAAGAAGACATATGATCCGTGTGCCAAAGGTGATTGACCAGGTAAGCGGTATCAGAATATTTGGAAAATTAGTAAAGTCATTAATATTCACAACAGATGTAGCAATTATCAGAAATTGTAATGCCAATGCGGTAATTGCAGTATACCCATTTACTCCGCAGCCAATCATTACACATTCTATTATAAATTGTTCGGATGTCCCGGTATTTTGCGGTGTGGGTGGCGGAACGACTACAGGAAAACGCGTGGTTAATCTAGCAGAAGATGCAGAGTTTCAAGGAGCAATGGGGGTTGTGGTGAATGCTCCAACACCCAATGAAACTCTTCGATATTTAAATGAGAAGATAGAGATACCGATTGTGGTAACGGTTGCTTCTGATAGGACGGATATAGGAAAACGTATAGAGAACGGAGCCGGCATATTAAATGTATCTTGTGCAAGCAGAACCGCGGATGTAGTTCGAAGCATTCGAAAAGATTTTCCACACGTTCCAATCATTGCAACAGGTGGTCCAACGGACGAAAGTATTTTAGAAACAATTGAAGCCGGCGCCAATGCAATCACTTATACTCCGCCATCAAATGGTCAAATTTTTCGTGAGTTGATGACGAAATATCGTCATGAAGATTATAATGTTTAAAAAAGACTTGGATACTCCATAAGCAAAGAGATGTTTATGGAGTATTTTGATATTATTTGGAGTTTCCTTGCGTTCGATATGACAAATATAACTTGTATTTCAGTATTTGGTAATTTATAATAAAGCTGACGAAAGGTTGTGGTAATATGAAGGCATGGGAAAAAAATATTAGAACGATTGAACACCCATATGTGGCTGGCTATCAGCCAAAAGATTATAGTGTTACAAAACTGAATGCAAATGAGAATCCATACCCTCCAGCGCCAGGTGTTGTAAAAGCAATGGAAGAATTTGAAATGAGCAACTTACGACTTTATCCTGCACTTAATGCAGATGAACTGATAGATGAAATTGCACATTTTAAACATGTAAAATCCTCGCAGGTGTTTGTGGGGGTTGGGTCTGATGATGTTTTGGGGATGTGTTTTTTAACTTATTTCAATTCGCAGAAACCAATTCTGTTTCCAGACATTACATATTCCTTTTATGATGTTTGGGCAGATTTATACCGTATTCCATACGAATGCCCAAAATTGGATGAACAATTCCACATCGTGAAGGAAGATTATTATAAAGAGAATGGCGGTGTAGTAATCGCCAATCCTAACGCACCTACATCGATTGCAGCTGGTTTAGACGTTATACGTGATATTCTTAATCACAACCGTGATGTTATTGTAATTGTGGATGAGGCATATGTAGACTTTGGTGGTGAAAGTGCAATTTCGCTGCTTAATGAGTATGACAATCTAGTTGTTGTTCAGACATTTTCAAAATCACGTTCACTAGCAGGACTTCGTATTGGATATGCAATCGCAAGTGAAGAACTGATTCATGCATTGAATAATGTAAAATTCTCTTATAACTCTTACACAATGAATATGCTTACCATTAAGTTAGGAGCAGAATCAGTAAGAGACACAGATTATTTTTATGAAACAATTGATAAGATTATAAAGACTCGTGAGTGGGCAAAAGGAGAGTTAGAAGGTTTGGGATTCACTTGTTTCGATTCCAGTACAAACTTCCTCTTTGTCACACATAAGACGGTGTCAGCGAAAGAAATCTTTGAGAAACTGCAGCAAAGAAAAATCTATGTAAGACATTTCGATAAAGACAGAATTGACAATTATCTTCGAATTACAATTGGAACTGATGAGCAAATGAAGCAGCTTCTAGAGGCACTGAAAGAAATACTTCCAGCTTAAAGGTCGTCAGTTAATTCATTGAGAAGGGCATGTTATGTTGGTTGAAAAATTAATAAAACAGGGATTTTTAAGTAAGGATGAATATGTCGCCTTGCTTGGGAACTGTACAGAAGAACAAAGGCTTAGATTGCAGGAGAAGGCTGTAGAATTAAGGAAACAGTATTATGGTAACAAGGTCTTTGTAAGAGGTTTAATTGAGTTTACAAATTACTGTAAAAACAATTGCTATTATTGTGGAATTCAAGCTTCTAATGGTGATGCAGAAAGGTACAGACTCACTATGGAAGAAATACTTGAGTGCTGTGATGCAGGGTGGAAACTAGGATTTCGTACCTTTGTCTTGCAAGGGGGAGAGGACCCGTTTTTTGCAGACGATAAGATAGTGGATATTGTAAAGAAAATCAAAAAGCAGTATCCAGAAAGTGCAGTTACCCTGTCGATTGGTGAAAAAAGCAAGACTTCTTATCTAAGATATAAGCAAGCAGGGGCAGATCGGTATCTATTACGTCATGAGACTGCCAATGAAGAACATTATAGAATGCTCCATCCAAAGACAATGAGCCTTGCAAATCGAAAGAACTGCTTGTATACTCTAAAAGAACTTGGATATGAAACAGGGGCTGGATTTATGGTAGGTTCACCAGGTCAGACAGATGAATCTCTTGCTGAAGATCTGGTTTTTTTGCGAGAACTTAAACCACATATGGTAGGAATAGGACCGTTTATTCCTCATCATGATACTAGGTTTGCTAACGCCCAACCTGGTTCCCTTGAAAAAACACTCTTGCTGCTCTCTATTCTTAGAATTATTCTTCCAAAAGCCAATCTTCCAGCAACGACTGCTCTTGGGACGGTGCACCCAAGGGGAAGAGAGCTGGGGATAGAGGCTGGAGCCAATGTGGTAATGCCGAATCTTTCTCCAGTAAAGGTGCGGAAAAAGTATGAATTATATAATCATAAAATCTGCACAGGAGAAGAAGCAGCAGAGTGTGCAGATTGTCTAAGAAAAAGAATTGCTTCTGTTGGATATGAAGTGGTTACAGAACGAGGCGATTCTGTAGCCAAATAAAAGAAAGGTTGAAAAATATGAATGTTATTAAAGATATTTTAAGAGGGGTACTAATTGGAGTAGCCAATGCGATCCCAGGAGTTAGCGGTGGAACTATGATGGTTTCCATGGGGATATATGATAAAATTATCTCTTGTGTAACTAATATTTTTAAGCAGTGGAAGAAGAGTCTGTTGACACTGTTTCCATATGCGATAGGCATGGCCTTGGGTATTGTAGGGTTATCATTTGCGATTGAATATTTGTTTGCGAATCATCCGATGCCAACTGCTTTGGCATTTATAGGGTTGATTTTAGGTGGACTTCCAATGATGATTGGAAAAATGAAAGGCAGCAAGCTGAATGCTGGTAATGGAATTGTATTTGTGTTATTTTTTGCATTAATATTCTTACTACAATGGTTAAATGGCAAGAGCGCAACTGATGTTACATTGGTTTTATCTGCACCGATGGTGATTCGTTTATTCTTTGTAGGTATTATTGCAGCTGCAACGATGGTAATTCCAGGTGTGAGCGGATCTATGATTTTAATGTTATTAGGTTTTTATACTCCAGTTATTGAAGCGGTGACTCTTACGGTTAAATCATTAGTAAGTGGAAATTTTGGTGCTTTCTTTAACCAGTGTTTGATTCTGTTTCCATTTGGAATCGGGGTCCTTATAGGTATTTATTATGTTGCGAAGTTAATTGAACTGTTACTGAAGCATTATGAATCACTTACGTATAGTGCAATTCTTGGTTTAATAATAGCTTCTCCATTTGTAATTATTATGCAGACAAGTATAAGTTCAGTGAACGTGTCAAGTATTATAATAAGTGCAATTACATTTGGTGCAGGTTTTTGCGTCGCATATTTTTTAGGAAGAGAGTAAGTTAATACATGAAAAAGTTTATTATGGTAATCTGTATTTTAGCTGTAGTTTTATTGGCTAGTGTAGGGATTACGAAAGTGTTAAATCCGCAGGTAGCATTGGAGGATGATACATTTACAATTGTTACAAGTTTTTATCCCACCTACATTGCAACGAAGAATGTTACGGATGGCATCGATGGAGTAAAGGTAATTAATTTAACAGAGAATCATTCTGGCTGTTTGCATGATTATCAGTTGACCACAAATGATATGAGAAAACTGGAAGGTGCGGATGTATTTGTAATGAATGGCGGGGGCATGGAAGGTTTTATTGAAGATGTCGTAGCCAAATATCCAGATTTGACAGTAATTAATGCGAGTGCTGGAATTGCCCTTTTAGAACCAGCAGAAGGTCATCATCATGACCATGAAGAAGTGGATGACCATGAGCTTGATGAAGCTTTTGACGAGCATGAAGATGAGAAGCATGACCA
>DBKX01000211.1:0-3443 GCA_002297865.1 Lachnoclostridium sp. UBA739 | reverse complement strand
CTGGATGGATCCTGTTCGGTACATGACGCAGATAGAAAATATTACTGCTGGACTTAAAAAAGCAGATGCAGATCATACAAAGGCGTATGAAACAAATCAAAAAGCTTATCTAGAAAAGGTGAAAATTATCAAGGAACAAATAGATATGCTAAAAGATAAGAAGCATACATCGATTATTACATTCCATGAGGCTTTTTCTTACTTAGCAAACTATCTTGGATATGATGTTGTTTATTGTATGGATTTGGACGATGAGTCTGGCTTAAGTGCAGGTGAAATTGCAGAGGTTATTGACGAAATTCAGAAACATGATGTAAAAGTTTTGTTTACTGAGACACAATACAAAGATTCCATTGCGACAAACATTTCGGCAGAAACAGATGCAAAGGTTTATGTACTGACTTCTCTTACAGCTGACGAAGATGATTTGGATGCATATTTGAACGGAATGCAGAAAAATATTGATGTATTAAAGAGCGTGTTTGCTGAATAATACGTATACAGAAAGGCTTGGTGTAAAAAATGGAAGTCGGACAACAGAAAAAAATCAGGCATTCTGGTGAGACAAAGGCATGTGGATTACACTGCATTAAAGTGAAAAACTTTACAGTAAAAATAGGGAATGAAACCATTATCAAAGATGTGAATCTTCATATACATTGTGGACAACTGACTACTATTATAGGGAAAAATGGGGCTGGTAAGACAACACTTATGAAGGCACTGTTAAATGAAATACGTCATGAGGGAGACATTGAATTTAGAGATATCAAGAAAAACACAATGTCAGATCTACGAATTGGATATGTACCACAGCATTTAAGTATTCCGAAGAATACACCAACTAGTGTATATGACTTATTCGCCAGCTATATTTCAAAGATACCAGTGTTTTTATGGAAAAGTAAACGTGTGGAGGAAAAAATTCGAGCACAATTAAGTAAATTTAAGGCAGAGGACTTAATGGATAAAGCTGTTTGTGATTTGTCTGGAGGAGAATTGCAGCGTGTACTGCTTTCTCTTGCTACTTATAAGGCTCCGAATTTACTGATTTTAGACGAGCCTGTTTCGGGAATGGATCATAATGGAATGGAATTGTTCTATCACAATATTGATTTCTTAAAACGAGAATATGACCTGGCTATTATATTGATTTCACATGACTTGGAATATGTGGCGAGATATTCAGATCGTGTTGTACTGTTGAATCAGACCATTGTGAAAGAGGGAACACCCAAAGAAGTATTTCGTAGTGAAGCATTTAAAGAGACATTTGGTAAGGTGCAGTATTTGGAGGAACACAAGAAATGAGTATAATATATGATGTTTTAGAAAAAATAGTTCCTTTTCAATGGATAAACTATGATTTTATGAAAAATGCCTTAATAGCGGTGTTGATTATTACGCCATTATTTGCTATTCTAGGGACAATGATTGTAAACCAGAAGATGGCATTTTTTTCAGAAGCATTGGGGCATTCTGCATATACAGGAATAGGGATAGGAATTGTATTCGGCTTCGCTAATAAGAATCTCTCTATGCTAATATTTGCGATTATATTTGCATTAGGGCTAAATCGAATTAAGCGTAAAAATACAGTATCAACAGATACAATTATTTCTGTATTTTCATCATTGGGAACTGCATTAGGTCTTGTGATTTTATCGTCAGGTGGCAATTTTTCAAAGTACTCCAATCTGTTAGTAGGAGATATTTTAAGTATAACACCAAAAGAAATACGACTGTTGGAAATTGTATTTTTATTGGCAGTAATATTTTGGCTGATTGCATTTAATCAGCTCCATGCAATAAGTATTAATGCTTCTCTGGCAAAAAGCAAGGGAGTGAAAGTAGAATACATTGAAGATATTTTTGCTGTTTTAATTGCGATTATTATCATGTTTTCAATTCGCTGGGTAGGTATTTTAATCATCAATGCGTTACTTATCCTGCCTGCAGCCAGCAGTCGAAATGTATCCAATAATATGCGAGAATATCATTTGTATTCCATTATCATTTCTATATTCTCTGGTATTCTAGGACTAGTGCTCTCGTATTATAATAATACAGCAACAGGTCCAACAATTGTTTTGGTTGCTTCAGTAGTGTTTTTCTTAACACTGCTTGTAAAACCACTTGTAAAATAGGGATGTGAGATTATGAGTAAAAAGGGACTATATCTGCGAATTGGTGCGATGTTACTATCCGCCGTTGTCGTAGTGTTAATATGTATTTTTATATTACCAAAGGTAATCAGTTTTTTCTTTCCTTTTGTAGTTGGATGGATCATTGCAATGATTGCGAACCCGCTTGTGCGATTTATGGAAAAGAGAATTAAGATTGTAAGAAAGCATAGTTCCGCAATTATTATTATAGGCGTACTTGCAGGGGTTACGGCTATTTTGTATGGAATAGGATCTTTTTTGGTTCGCGAGTTAATTCTTTTCTTGCGGGATTTACCGAATATCTATACTGCCCTTAGTCTGAAATTTGATTTGCTTGCTGATAGACTAAGTGGGATTTTTTCGGTTCTTCCGATTAATGGTAATGTTGATGCTATTATAAAGAGTATTAGTGATGGCATATCTAATTTTATGGCAAATTATGAATTACCGACGTTTAGTGATGCAGGAAATGTAGCAAAGAATATTGCAGATGGGGTTTTTTCAGCTATTATAATCTTGATTTCTGCTTATTTCTTTATTGCAGACCGTGATAAAATAGTAGCTGCCTGGAGAAAAGCGACGCCAAATTATATAGTTGATAAGTGGGATATGGTAATCAATAACTTTAAAAAAGCCATCGGCGGATATTTTCGTGCACAGTTTAAGCTTATGTTGATCGTTTTTGCAATATTGTGGGTTGGTTTTCTGATTTTAAAAGTAAACTATTCCTTTTTGCTTGCATTAGTAGTAGCGTTTATTGATTTACTTCCGTTTTTTGGAACTGGTGCGGTTTTGGGACCTTGGGCAGTATATTCATTTGTTGTTGGCAAGTATGGAGAGGCAGTTTTTCTAATCATTATTTATCTTCTTTGTCAGATAATTAAACAGGTATTGCAGCCAAAGATGGTAGGAGACAGTATTGGTATTTCGCCATTATCTACTCTGTTTTTCATGTATATAGGGTATCGGTTAGGCGGTCTGTTCGGATTGATTATAGGGATTCCTATCGGTATGGTACTAGTGAATTTCTACCGTTCGGGTCTATTTGACAATCTAATAAGAGGCATAAAAATTATTTTGCAGGACTTGGTAGATTTCATGAAGTTTTAGATTTTAATTTTTTTAAGAAAAAAATAAAAAAATTAAAATTTTTGCTTGACTTTTGTTTTTTTATGAAATATAATATCACTCGTAACAGCGACACGCCAACAACAAAAGCGAGTCAAAGTTACAGAGTGATACTCGATATGATGGGATCTTAGCTCAGCTGGGAGAGCA
>DBKX01000205.1 GCA_002297865.1 Lachnoclostridium sp. UBA739 | reverse complement strand
CGATGGCATCAACACCGATCCCTATGGATTGTAAGAAAACACTGAATCAGTTAAGAAAATTATCCTTTCAGTGGTCTAATGTGGAAGATAGGTATATCATGCAATTTATTGGGGCAAATATCTAGATTTATAAGCAATAATTTACTATAATAAAGTAAAAAATAAAGTAAAAAAACCAGAAATGAGGAAATCGAATGAGTGTGACGAAAGAAAGACGTGTACGTCGCTTGCGAAAGAAGCAATTATGGCCATCTATTGTAGTATTATTGCTTTTCAGTGCTATCTTTGTTGGAATAATAGCAATTCTTTTAGAATTACTGATAGGGGAGGCGATAAATGGTAAAGTGGAGATTGCCTACAATCAAGCAGAAAGGACTGGAAAACAGATAATAAAGTCATTTCGTCAAGACGGACGTAATAAAACCTTTCAATTGCTCAAAAATTTAGATGTAAAAAGTAAGAATTATACGCCAGTATGTGTTATAAAGCAGAACGGAACAGTGGTGGTACAGACAGGTAAAGACATGCCAAATGTCAAGGAACGAGGCATATGGAATAGAGGGCAGGAATATCATTTGTACCTCGACCAGACTACTAGAAATCAAATGGTTGATTTGAACAATGGAAAAATAAAATTATCGTATAAAAAGTTATTGTACAACCTAATGAAAGAACCCTCTGGGAAAGAAACTTATGCCAAATGGATGCAGGAGCCGGTTACAGCAATTCCAGTTTGGTTTGAAATGGATATACCAGACAGTAACTATAAGCTTGCTGTGAAAAGCAATGTGCTTTTCAAACGCAGAGATTTAGTTACAACATTGGAAGTGGCTCTTGTAGTAATTGCTATGACAATGATTTCGATTTTTCTGTTCTTAGTATATCTCGTCAATTCCATTGTGAGTCAGAAAAGGATAGATAAATTATTGTATCTGGACATTACAACAGGAGGTCATAACTGGCTTTATTTCTTTGAGAAAGGCTCAGCAATCCTCAACAAGAGAAGCAATAAAAATAAGACTTTCTGGCTGCTCTCTATTGAACTGCAGAAGTATCGAAACTACTGCAGCTGTTACGGAGCAAAATCAGGAGATGAGCTTTTAGAGAGAATAAATGGCTGTTTGAGATCTATCGTACATAAAAATGAATTGTATGCCAGATATGCGGAAGCAGAATTTGGACTTCTTCTTTGTGCAGAAACGAAAGAAGAAGTAGAATCAAGAATGTCCATTCTACAACAAAGAATAGCAAAACTTCCACAGCAGCAGAGCTTAAACTTTAAAATAGGAGTCTATGAATGTGCTCCTTTCTTTAAAGAAAATGGAAAGAAAGCGAAGAAAAGAAATAGTATTGATATGAAAGAACTGTATCATGATGCATGTACTGCAAGAGAAAACAATTATACAAACAATGGATTTAAGATTACATATTTTAATATGACGATGCTGGAGGCGCAGTTGTGGGAGCATCATGTAGAAGAACGTATGGAAGATGCATTAAGAAATAAAGAATTTACTGTATATCTGCAGCCAAAATATTCACCTGATAATAAAGAACTTGGTGGTGCAGAGGCATTAGTCCGCTGGATTAATGAGAAAGATGGCTTTATTTCTCCGAATCGTTTTATTCCTATTTTTGAGAAGAATGGCTTCATCCTAAAGCTTGATGATTATATGATTTCCGAGGTTGCAAGACTGCAAGCCGAATGGATTCGCAAGGGAGAAAAAGTGGTTCCAGTTTCTGTAAATGTGTCAAGAGCCCATTTTACAAGAAGCGATTTGGCAGAACATATATGCAGGCTAGTAGATCAGTACGGAACACCCCATAATGTAATTGAATTGGAATTAACAGAGAGTGCGTTCTTTGATGACAAGGAAGTGCTTTTAAATACAGTTACAAAATTACAGGAATACGGTTTTGCCGTATCTATGGATGATTTTGGGGCAGGTTATTCTTCTCTGAATTCATTAAAAGACCTCCCATTAGATGTAATCAAGCTTGATGCAGAATTTTTCCGTGGTGAAAGTCAGCAGATTCGAGGAGAAATTATTGTTAAGGAAATCATTCAGTTAGCACGACGATTACAAATGCGTATTGTTGCTGAAGGAATTGAGTCAAAGGAACAAGTGGATTTTCTATCGGATTTAGGATGTGATTTAATACAAGGGTATTATTTTGCAAAGCCGATGCCGGTTGGGGAGTATGAAAGTGTTTTGCAAGGTGTGGAGGAAAGAAGTTTAGAAGGAAAAATGAGCTAAAAAAGAAGGGGTGTCGAACTAAGTATGATATGATAACTTAAATCGATTACAGCAAATTCTCTCTTACAGGAACCGCAAAAAGAATTTGAAAGGGTTAAAGAACTGGTTATTAATGCATCTTTTGGGAAGCTGATTGCATATGTAGATAATTGAGGAAATATTTGATACAATAATTAGTATAGAAGTACATAGGAGGAAACAGTATGACAAAACGTGAATTAAGCAAACGTTATTTTTTATTTATTTTAGGGTTATTATTTTCAGGAATTGGGGTTGCTATCACTAAGAGGGGTGAACTTGGTGTTTCGCCAATCTCATCGGTTGCCAATGTCGTAAGTTATAAAATGCAAGGATTTACATTAGGAACATGGCTTCTCATCTGGAACTGTGTTCTGTTGTTCGGTCAGATTCTGGTTCTGCGAAGCAAGTTCCAGATGATTCAGTTTTTGCAGATTCCGTTATCCGTTCTTTTTGGCTGGTTTACAGACTTTGGTTTGTGGAT
>DBKX01000259.1 GCA_002297865.1 Lachnoclostridium sp. UBA739 | reverse complement strand
CCAGATGTCCGCAAGCTTTTTCTCATTTTCTGTTAACTCTTGATCATCATCTATCTCTTCCACTTCATCAAATACTGGCTCTGGCAGCTGTTTCAAATCAATCTTTCCGTTGTGACTTGTTGGTAACTGTTCTAAACGAATAAACGCTATCGGTATCATATACGCTGGTAAGTATTGAAGCAGATAAGACTTTATTGCTTCTGCCTTTATTTCAGCATTGCTTGCATAATAGAGTACAAGCTGCGTCTCATTTTTCTTATCCTGTTTGCCAACTACAACACAATTCGTAACATTTTCGTATTGCAAGAATACATTTTCGATTTCCTTTAATTCGATTCTGTATCCTCTGATCTTAACCTGAAAATCAATTCTGCCATTGAATACTAGTTGTCCCTCTTCATTGATTACTACTAAATCACCCGTTCTATAAAATTTCCTTTTTTCACCCGTAAATGGATTTTCCAAAAATGCTCGATTCGTTTCTTGTTCTGCATTCAGATAGCCTTTTCCAACTGCAATTCCACCAACATACAATTCACCAGGAACTCCCCTTGGTACTAACTGCTGTTTCTTATTCATTACATAAAGTGATACATTTGGAAGTGGCGTACCAATTGGCATATTAACCACTCGCTCATCAAAGGCTTCTTTTGACATATAGTGGGTTACATCGTCTGAACATTCTGTTGGTCCATACGCATTTAAAATAGGTATTCCATTTTCTAAAGCATGCCAGCGATTCACAATATCCGTTGGCAATGCCTCTCCCGTAAGTACGAGAACTCTTAATTTCTTGCATTCCATAAGATATTTTAGGCAAATTTCATCATCTAAGATAAATCTCAAAACCATAGGTACTATCTCAAGAATTGTGCATCCATATTCCGCAACAGTTTTTAACAGAGCTCTTGGATTTTTTGCTGTTTCATCTGATACAATATGACATCTTCCTCCTGCAATTACATTAGAAAAGAACTGCCAAATGGAAATATCAAAACATTGAGACGCATTCTCAATAATAAAGTCATTCTCAGTGATATTTAAATAATCAATTTTCGCAAAAAGATGATTCAGCATTCCCTTCTGTTCTATCATTGCACCTTTTGGCTTTCCTGTTGAGCCAGATGTAAAAATCGTGTATACTAGGTCATCCAGCCCAAGCTTACCTCCATATAAGTCACACTTCAAATTCGATGGAACGATTCTATTGTTCATATTGATAGTTTTGATACTATGTCTGTCATCCCAGGCTGCTTCAGATTCTGCATTGACGACTACAATTTGAGCTCCAGACCGATGAATCATTTCCTCCACTCTTTCAAACGGATAGTTCACTTCTAGAGGAATATAACTCATTCCACATTTCCATAAAGAAATAATTGTTTTCACAAAATCAATTTCTCTATCCATATATATCAGAATAGGAGCCTTTTTATCCGCTTCACTGATTAGTCTAGAAGACAGCCTGTCTGTCTCCTCCTTTAACTGCAAATAAGTTATGGTATTCTGCTCATCTGAAAAAGCTATTTTATTAGGATTAACACCCGCCCATCTGTCGATAAGCTGGTCAATTGTCAGTTCATTATTAAAATTCTTAATGTTTGAGTTAAACTCATTTAGCAGGTAATTCTTTTCATCTGGTGATATAGCTTCTATATATTCCAATTTTTTATCGTAATCTTTCATCTGTTTTAATACGTATAAATAATTGGTCATAAAACGCTGCATAAACTCCTTACTAAATAAGTCGGTGCAGTATTCTAACACAAATTGATAACTTCCATTTGTCTCTTCTGCCATAAGAGACAAATCCATTTTGCAAGTATCACTTTCAATAAACATCGGATTAAGTTCGATGGTTCCAATACTCATCTCTCCCAATGGCGCATTCTGTAAAGTAAACATAGTCTGATATAAAGGTGGCCTGCTCAAATCGGAGCGGTTTTCATAATCTTTTAACAGAATTTCTATTGGCACATCTTTATTCTGGTGAACCATCAAGAATGACTCTTTGCAGCCTTCTATCAGTTCCTTAACCGTCATGCTTTCATTTATATGGGTTAATACTGGTAGTACATTAACAAAATAACCAACGATTTTTTCAAAAGCACTCTTTTCCCTATTGGCAAATGGTACTCCGATCACATAATCTTCCTGTTCTGAATACTTCCATATCATAATTACATATGCCGCATATAAAACATAAAATTCTGTGACCTTTAACTCTTTGGCACATAATTTAATGTCTTTCAATAAATCTTGACTAGATAGTGCTCTAATGTGTTTTCCTCTATAAGACATTATATTAGGCCGTTTATAAGTTGTAGGCATCATGAGTACCGGCAAGCTGTTATTGAGCTGGTTGTGCCACCAGTCTATCTGTTTTTTCAAATCATCTTGTTCATTTTTGAACTTCTGATATTGTGCAAATACATTATATGGAAGTATTTCATCCTGTAAGGACGTTTTCTCATCATCCAAATAAAATCTTTTGATATCTTCAAGTAAAATTCCCATTGACCATCCATCACAGATGATATGATGAATACTAAATAACAGAAAATTCAAATCATCCTTCACATGTATGAGCTTCGTTCTAGCCAAAGGTGCCTTTGTCAGATTAAATGGAATATTTCCAAACCGCTTGGACTCTTCCATTACAAATGCTAACACATCATCCTTCGATAATGATTTATCCTCGATCGTTATTGTATCCAATCCAGCAGTAATTGCATTGTCTTTAACAATGAGCTTCCCTTCCTCATCTTCATGATAAGAATAATGAAATACTGAGTGGCGGTCGAATACTTTAGAAATTACCTGTTCCAATTTTTTTATATCAAGCTTTCCTGTTAATTGTACAGTAAAAACAACATTATAGAATGGATTATCCTCTTCTAGCTGATTCAGGAACCATAGTCTCTCTTGTCCAATACTCGGAATATTCTCTTCCTTAGAAAACTGCTTTAACTCGTCTGCCGTATCAACTGTTCTCTGGTCAATCATTTGTGCAAATGAATTTAACACTGGATTAGAAAATATGTCTTTTAACGTAAACTCCGAGTGATATTTTTCATTTACTTGGTTTACCAATTGCACAGCTAATAAAGAATGTCCTCCTTCTTCGAAAAAGTCAGAATCATAAGACAGATTATTACGGCCTAATAATTTACTCCATATAGCATACAGTTCTTCTTCTGTCTGTGTCGGCTGATAGTCCTCATCTTCCACCTGCTGTTTCTTCCATTCTTGGAACATTTGCACTAATAACTTAACATCAACTTTTCCATTTTGATTGATAGGAACCCTGTCTATTCTCATAAAATATGCTGGTATCATGTAAGAAGGTAATGTTTTGCCTAAGTTTGTTTTAAATTCTTTTTGATTTATTTCCTCTTTACTTTGATAAAAACCGCATAATTCTGGTCGTTTATTCTCATTCTGAATAGATAATACTTTTAATGGAATATCTTGATACAGGCTTTGAAATGTGGATTCAATTTCTTCAATTTCTACTCGGAATCCTCTTATTTTTAACTGTCCGTCTGTTCTTCCAATGTAATAAAGATTACCCTTTTCATCATAAAAACAATAATCACCTGTTCTATATACTCGTTTTCCATCGATCACATTATCAATGAACTTTGCCTTGGTCTCTGGCATGTTATGAAAATACTCATCTGCCAGGCCATTACCACTTAATATCAGTTCTCCCGAAAAATATGGTGGAAGTATCTGATTTCGAGCATTCACAACATACGATGCCATTCCAGAAATGGAGTATCCAATACTCATATGATTTGCGTAACACATCTCCTCTGTTAATCTGCAGATTGTGCAGCCAACAGTTGCTTCAGTTGGACCATATTCATTTATCATAACTGATTTTGGCATATTTTCATAGAAATCGCCAACCAGCTTCCTTGTAACCTCTTCTCCACCAACAATAGCCATTATTTGCTGATTTATAAAGAACTCTTTATCTATGGATTGGAACAGTATTTCCAAATGAGCAGGTGTACACTTTAATAAAAGTGCTCTCTGATTTTCCTTAATAAATTCTAATAGTCCAGGTATACCTCGACTATATTCTATATAGTGTATCTGACCTCCCTGTACTAGTTGAGGCATGATACTGGTAATTGTTAAATCAAATGATATGGATGTATGGAACAGCGAAACCATATTATCATATATGAAATAATTTTCTATACAGTGTGAAAGATAATTGCCAAGGGCCTTCTGAGATATGACAACTCCTTTTGGAACTCCAGTTGAACCAGATGTATATAAAACATACGCTGCATTAACTGCCTTCTTATGAGTGATTTTATTCGTAGACGCAACAAGGTGGCTGACATCTATGTCAGGTATTCCTTCAACCGAAATGTCGGAAATCTTGAATACAGAAGCATCATATAATATGCAGCTGACCTGTGCTTCCTTTAAAATTCCTTTCACTCTCTCTATTGGTAAAGATAAGTCTAACGGTACGTAAGTACAGTCATTTCTCCAAACCGCCAGAATACTATATAGGAATTTATCATTTCTGTCTGTTATAACAGCGACTCTACTTCCTGAAACAATCTTTTCTTCTAACATTTTTTCTAGGATATAGTCGGCATATTGACTCATTTTTTCATACGTCACGATTTCACCATTTTGCTGTATTAAGACATTGTCTGAATGGATGGAAATTGAATTTTCTATTAATTCATAGGCTGTCTGCTTAACCTCTACCTCTTCCAGAGGATTAATGGCGGCAAGCTGTTTTCTGAAATCTTCAAGTTCATATGGACTTACAGAATCCAATTTAGCTTCTGGAACTTCTAGATATGTAGATAAAAGCCTCACCATAATATCAAGAAATCTTAAGACAAAGCCTTTATCATATTTATAAACTGCATAATTAACGCACAGCTTATAGTTTCTTCCTTCCTTATCTACCATTAAAGTAAAGTCATTCTTGGCTAAACCATCATTCTTATTTGCAACCGTTATATCTACACCATCAAATATCGTATTTGGAATCTTCATATCCTGTAATAAAAATATAAAATCCGAAAATGGTGTATAATCCTGCTTGTACTTTTCAGCTATGTAATTTGTTACAATTTCATCATACGGAAATGCTTGATTATCATTTAACAGAAGAGATAATCTGTTCAATTCATGAACTAACGCTGCAAAGCTTTTGTTATGTATATTTGTCTGCACTGGAACATTATTCACAAAAAAGCCCATCATATCCATTAAATCACCATTTACTCTGCCAGAAGTAACCGTTTCAACCATTACTCTGTCTTTTCCAGTAATGTATGAAAGTGTACCCAAAAATGTGGATAGAAAAATAGAAAATGTTGAGCCATAGCCTTTTGAAATAAAATCTTCCAATTTCTCTGTGAGATTATCGTGCAACATTATTTCTTCATAACCGCTCAAAAAAATATTCTCGTTTTTCTGTTGGACTGGATAGTTAACCTCAAGCTTTTCATACCCATCTTGAAACATCTTATCCCAAAAAACTTTCGTTCTGTCCCTTTCCCCATCATCTAACCATTCTTCGTACCAGGCTGCGTAATCAGCATATTGTAGTTCTGGCATTTCAAGGATACTTGCTTGATTTTTACAGTACCCATTATAAGCAGAGGCAAGTTCTTTCATAAATAAGCTGATAGACCAGCCGTCCATCATAATATGATGAAACACAAGTAAAAGCCTATATTCATTTTCAAACTTAAATAGTCTGATTCTTAATAATGGTGCATTACTTAAATCAAAAGGCTGATTTACTGCTTCTTCACGCAGTTTTTCATATTCCTTTCTGTCTGATACTATATCTATGTCTTCATTTAACTTGATTTCCTCAAAAATAATCTGATACAATATACCATTCTTTTCAATAAGCCCAGTTCGTAGTGGTTCATTACATTGAATTACGTCATTTAATGCCTTCCATAATAGAGTTACCTTTAACTCTCCTATCATGTTTATTTCGATCGGAATATGGTATACAGCTGTCTTTGGATGTTTTTGCTCAAAATACCATATTCGTTTTTGTGCTCGTGAAGCAACCACTTCGTATTTATTTACTCCCAATCTTTTGCACCGCCTTAATATTTATCTTTATAGTTTACTTTTTCTCTCTTATAGACCTTCTTCTCTCGATTTCCACTTTGATATTTTAATTTGTCTTTTTTTATTCTTCTGCCTTTCACCCACAAAAAATCTTGTTCCTGTACAATTTTTTTATAGTTATCAAGTCTCTTCTGAGATAAAAGACCATTTTCAACAGCCTTTTTAACCGCACAGCCTTCTTCTTTCCCATGACTGCAATTACGAAAAGAACAATACTCTGCCCAGCTAAGAATATCATCAAATCCTACTTGCGCAAGTCCATCACTAAATATTACTCCAAACTCACGCATACCAGGTGTATCCAATAATAATGTTCCGTTATCTAGTACATTTAGTTCTCGCCTTGTTGTTGTATGACACCCCTTCCCCGTTGAACTGCTTATCTCCTTTACATCCATTGCATCATATCCTAAAAGAGTATTCATTATGGTACTCTTGCCAACACCACTAGCTCCAACAAAAGCAACTGTTTCTCCTGGAATTAGATAAGGATACAAAGATTCTAACCCATCCTTTCCCTGAATTGCTGCTATCTGAATAATTGTGCCTTCTGGATATACTTTTTGCGCTAGCTCTACAAATTCTAGTGGATTTTCTGCCAAGTCTGATTTTGACAGCACAATAATTAATTCAATTTTGCAATTTTTCGCTTGTGCAATATATCTTTCGATTCTTCTAGGATTAAAATCTTGATTCATAGAGGTTACCAAAAAGATTTTGTCTAAATTAACACCTATTACTTGGTTGTTAAATTCGCTTCCTGCACTTTTTCTAATAAATTCATTCTTTCTTGGAATAATTTTATCAACTAAGCAAATATCATTTTCTTTTTGCTGTACAATCACCCAATCTCCTGGAACTGGTATCTTGTCCTCAAATTTTAATATCTTAGCTGATGTAATACCTCTTGTAATACCTTTGGCTATTGCAATCTCAATATTTTTGGAATTGTAACAGGTTATTACTCTTCCCACTTCTTGATTATCTGATAAATTCACTTGATCGCACTCATATTTGCTTAAACCATATAATTCTTTATAATCCAATTTACTCTCCTTTAATAATTCGTCTTTCCACTCTTTTCATGCTCACTTTTTTCTGATGATTCTTAGGCTGACTCTGTAATTGGTCAATATAACTTGCTATGTCCTTAATAGTTTTTAAAGAATACACTTTCTCAAGAGCAATTTCTACATCGAACATTTTCTCTAACCGCATTTTCATCTGCATTGCCATCAGTGAATGTCCACCCGCTTCAAAGAAACTTGTATCACAGCTGATAGTTTCAACATCCAACATTTCCTGCCATAATTGATAAACCATCTTCTCCGTTTTCGTTTCTGGTAATATAATATTACCTTCAAAATTAATCTTTGGAAGTGTAGATGGATCGATTTTATTACTACTGCTGAAATTAAATTTTTCTACAAAAGTAATATAGGCTGGAACCATATAAAAAGGTAAGCTTTGGCTTAAGCATTCCCTAATATGGTGAATTGAAATGTTTTTGCTAGATTCTTCTCCTATTTTAATATAAGCTGCTATTTGCTTTGTTCCAAACTCATTTTCCACAGTTGTTACATAGGAGTCCTGTACTAAATCAATTGCATCTATACTTTCTTTAATCTCACTTAATTCAACTCGGAATCCTCTAATTTTAACTTGCAAATCCTTACGTCCACAAAAAACGATTTCTCCATTACTGTCTCTGTATGCCAAATCCCCCGAACAGTACACTCTTTCACCATCACAATTTACATGAAACTTTTTCTCAGTCTCTTCCTCGTTCGCAACATAACCTTTTGCGACACCAGGACCACCAATAATAATCTCTCCAACTACTCCCAATGGCAGATCTGAACCATCATATGTGTTCCGAATATGAACCACGGTATCCGATACTGGCGAACCAATTGTTATTTTCTTATTGTTAATGCAGTTCTCTGATATTTCCTTAAAAGTTGTAAATACTGTACTTTCACTTGGACCATACATATTTACCAAACGGCATTCAGGTAACTTTCTATATGCTTCACTTACACAATGCAGATTAGCACTTTCTCCACCAAACATTAACTGCTTGATACCTTCAAATGGTATTGGAACCATAAGGCTAAGCTGATTAAATAGTGATGTTGTAACGATCATAAGATCTATTTTTTCATTCGTTATTATCTTTCTTAACTCTTTTGGATTTAATAAGCTGAATTTATCAATTAAGACTAGTGTAGCTCCATTAAGCATAGCTCCCCATATTTCAAAGACAGATGCATCAAATGAGGTATTATTTGCCTGTGCAATTATATTGTTTTCAGTAATCCTGCAATAATTTGGATTATTAACAATGCGAAGCACTCCCTTATTGGCGACACTGAGTCCTTTAGGCTTTCCACTTGTACCTGATGTATATATACAATAAAGTTCATCATCTGCATAGACATTCTGACTTAAACATACATTGTCTTTATCTTTCACTTCCGCACTCTCTACACTTATCTTAGCGATGCTTTGCTCTACCTCTATCTCCTCAAGCTTACCCTTACTATCTGTATCAAATACTATTCCTGCAGGATTCAATTGTGCTATAATCTCTGCTATCCTTTGATTAGGTAAGGAATAATCCAAAGCGATATAAGAACCACCAGTTCTTACCACACCAATAATACCATGTAATGTATTTATTTTATTTTTACAGAAAATAACATATCTCTTTTTTTCTTGGCCACATTTATGCATAATAAGTTCCGCAATGGCAGCTGTAATTTTCCCCAGCTCATGGTAACTTTCACTAAGTTTCTCTTGTTTTACAGCTATACGACTGCCAAACTTCTGGATTACCTCTTCAAACTGTTCCGCAACACTACCTGCCAATTGGCTTTCAGAATCTTGCATATTCTTTACAGTAATAATCTCTTGTTCACAACATATTGGATGCTTCAGACTGCCAATCTCTATTTCTGGTTCTTCAGAAGTTTTTATAATACAGTTGATGAAAAATTCAATGAAGCTTTTCACAAAGTTTACTGGATATAAATCTTCCCTATATTGAACATTTCCAATAATCTTATCCTGAAATCTTTCAAGCATAATTGTGATATCACAAAGTTGATCTCTATTCTTAAGTGGAAATCCAGATACATTGTAATCTCCCAATTCCACATTCACTTCATTCATTCCCATTGTTAATAGCGATGCCCCTTCAAGAGACTTAATATTCGCCTTTTCTAATATAAACATCGTCTGATAGCAATTATTCGATTGGTTGAGATCTTTTGCATTCATGATTTCCTGCACCTTATGTAGGGTAACTTTCTGATTGGAAAATGCCTTTTTTATGCGTTTGTTTATACTAACCGCATATTCTGAAAAAATGGCACTATCTATCACCTTTTCCCGAATAGGCAGTGTATTTACATAATATCCCACATTATTTAATTCTTTTTTGGAATAACGCCCAAGAAAAGGAACACCTGTTACGATATCATTCTCACCGAAATAATAGGAAAGTGTGATATGATAATTTGCTAACAGAAAAGCAAAAGGAGTAACTCCTAGCTTAAGACATCTATCATAGAAACGATTTGTAATCTCTTCATTTATTATAATACTTTCTGTTTTCACTTGAGCTTTTTGGTCTGGTCGAGGAACAATTCCATATGGTGGCTTCAATGAAGGAACAGAGTCTTTTAGAACTTGCTCCCAATACTCAATAGAATTCTGAAATTTAGCATCATTTCTAAACTCCTGCTGCCTTTTAACTGAATCAAAATATCCATACTCTGGTTCAATCATTTCATGCTCAAATGATTCATTTCCAAGAAAGTCTTGCATTTCTTTTAATACCAGTATTAAGGACCAATAATCTAATATGATATGATGTGATAACAAAAGCATGTATTTTTCATAGGATCTGGTAACTGCTAAATATATCTTAGAAATAGGACCTGCTTTCAAATTAATTGCAGTATTAACCTCATCCTCAAACTTCTTCTTAACTTCTTCACTATTTTCTAAATGCAATACTTCAAAATGAATATTACTGTCTGGATTTAATTTCATCTTAACGGATTCTGGGGTTTCGCTGAATGTAGTACATAATATAGGATGCTTTTTGGAAAGCCACTTTGAAAATTCAAACAATTTATCTATTTCAATATCATTATTGAACTTAACAGAAAAAAAAGTGTTATATGCCGTTGACGAAGGTTCTTTGTTCTGAATAAGCCACAGTCCAAGCTGCCCCTCCGATAGATTACTTTCTAAAATTACTTTATTATTTATCTCCTCCATCTTTTCTCCCCTCTGTATTATACGCTTTCATTTTTGCTTTTATCTCTTGACATAAAGTACAATTACATTCCTCTCCAATCTCACTAGGCTGTTCATATTCCGAAGTAACTCCCTGATAACTACGAAAAATAACTTTGTTATCATTATTCGATAAAATATATTGAGGGCCTACAGGAATTTTTCCACCCTTAGAATCTATTACAAAGGTTGGTATGCAAAAACCTGAAGTGTATCCTCTCAACCCCTCCATGATTTGAATTCCTTTACTCACTTTCGTTCTAAAATGTGATATTCCTGCAGATAGGTCACATTGATATAAATAATATGGCCTAATCCTCATTCTAACTAATTCATGAACTAAATCTCTCATTGTACCGACACAATCATTGATTCCTCTTAATAAGACACTTTGATTTAACAATGGAATACCATTATCCGCCAACTTTTCGCATGCTTCACGAGATTCCTTAGTAATCTCCTGTGGATGATTAAATTGTACACTAATCCAAAGTGGCTGATATTTCTTCAACATTGCAACTAAATCATCCGTAATTCTTTGTGGCATGACAACTGGCATTCTTGTACCTATTCTTACTACCTCGACATGCTTAACATGAGATAGTCTATCTAAGATGTATTCTAATCTTTCATCTGATAAAGTCAGTGCATCTCCTCCAGATATTAATACATCTCTTACTACCGTCTTTTTCTCAATATAGTCTAATGCCTCTTCCATATTTTCTAGCGGCTTATCATGTTGTCCTGCAAACCGTCTTCTAGTACAATGTCTACAATACATTGAACACTGATCTGTGCTTAATAATAGGACTCTATCTGGATACTTATGTATTAATCCTGGAACTGGAGAGTAAATATCTTCGGATAATGGATCAACCATATCCTCTTGTGCTATAAATAATTCTTTTGAGGTAGGTACTGCTTGCTTCCTTATTGGGTCATTTATACTATTATTTTGTATCAACGATAAGTAGTATGGCGTTATAGACATTCTTAAACTTTTTAAACATTCCTGTATTCCATATATTTCTTCATCTGTCAGTGTAAGGTACTGTTGAAGTTCTTCTACAGTACTAATTCTGTTTTTTAACTGCCAATGCCAGTCATTCCACTCTTCATCCGTACATTTTTTATATTCTCTTATTTTTTCCCTAATGCTCATTTTTCCCTCTTTTAATATAAAAGTTTTTCTTTTTACTGTATTCCATCTAAAATCTCACTGAAGTTACTTGGATATTGATGGCCTACTCCCTCACTCCATTCAACACGTACTTTTATATTCCTCTCTCTTGCCGAAGCTGCAAATTTCTCTGTCAAATACAAACAGTCCTTGTCTTCTCTCCCACATATAATTTCCATCCATATAGAATTATCATGAATAAAAGTTAAAATTTCCGTCATGTTCGTCTCTATAATTGGTATCCAGGGAGATTGAAGAATAATTCCTTCACACTTCATTTTTGCATATAGAATATTTTTTAGTATCTCGTTACATCCTGCTGAGAATCCACACAAAATGCGCGAATCATACTTATTCCATTGTATTGTTTTTACAACCTGCTCCAGTTGAATTGTTTCCTCATCATCCCATCGATATAAGTTATAAGAATCCAACGTTTTGGATTGTACATATTCTACTTGATATCCCTGCCCCTTGAGAGCTTCCCAATGTTTTTGACACATCTGAATATTTTGTTGATTTCCATGTAATACCAGTGCAAGTTTTTTACTCTTCACAGAATCCCATGTACAAACGGTCTTGGCATTTTCCAATTCTTTATAGTACCTTTTCTCGGAAATCTCCCTACATTTCTGAAATATACTTTCACTTCGCAGGCTATCCAAATCACTGTCTTCAAATACGGTTGGCCGATACCAATACCTTTTTACCTCAATTGCCTCTTTCATCCATTCTAATGCTTCTGTCTTCAACCCTGCCAATGCTCCGAGACAATACAAATAATTATATAACTGACTACCATAACTCCTTAAATTAGATTTATGACTCAGAATATATCGATAAGCTTCTAATGCACCAGATTCCTCCATTATATCCAATGCTAGATCCAGAAGCTGTTCTTCTTCTATACGCATGTTGTCATCCACATCTTCTCTACCACTTAATATGATTAATCCCCTGTCTTTCCTATAAAAACATTTAGCTAACATATGTATTTTTAAGTTAATTTTTCTTTATATGTTCCAGTATATTTATTGCACTATATGATTAAATTTTATATAAATTATATCAAAACACTATTAGATGTCAAGTTACATGCTTGACATTCCGCAGTGGTATATTCCATTCTTCTGATTGTTAAATCCCTCGTTTTCATTATTTCCATCGTCCACGTCCTGCTAGAACCATTTCCTCTATATTTTATTGCTTAGATCGAGACTAGTTAGCCACTGAAATACAATATTTTAAAATTGTAAACAATTGCCTTTTTCGTTCTCTCTGACCTTAATAACAACAAATCTTAAGATTATATTATCTCTATTTTGGAAATACTACTTATCACGAATCAAACAAACTGGAGGTAGCATGAGTAACTATAGCGTAATAGATCAGGCAATCAGAGACTCTTTAGAAAATGGATGTCATCAATTTATCATTTTCCCTTTTGGACAAGATGGAATGCTGGCAAAGCAAATATTGAACATGAGATATAATATAAGAGAACTGTTTTTAGTTGATAATCTACTAGCCAAATGGAATCCCAATATTTTAACCACAGAGCAGTTAAAGAAGTCTTCACTAACTGAACAAGTATGTATGCTGATAACAACAACAAATGATACTGTAATTGACCAATTAAAGGAACTTCCATCTGAGATTATTATGAAACGTTTATTTTATGCTGGAAAAAAAACAGCTACGATAGGCCGATATTGTTATGGTCCGCTGGCAAAGGGAAGTCTCTATGTGGAGAGTATTGGTTCGTTTTGCAGTTTTGCCCAAGGCGCATGTGTAGTTCCAAATCATCCACTTCATATGGTAACAACCCATGCATTTATTTATTCTGCTGATAAAAATCCTGAACTGGACGAACCTAAATTTAACATCTATGATTTTACGAAGAAAAGTGTCATTGGAAATGATGTGTGGCTTGGGAAAAATGTAGTGATTACAAATGGAGCGAAAATCGGAAATGGCGTAATTGCTGCTGCAGGAGCTGTAATTACGAAGGATGTGCCTGATTATGCTGTAGTTGCAGGCGTTCCAGCAAGAATTATACGTTTTCGCTTTACACCAGAACAGATTGAAAAGCTGAATGAAATCGCATGGTGGAATTGGCCTACTGAAAAAATTAAAGCCTGCTATGATGACTTTTTGAATATTGATACGTTTATTGAAAAGCATTCTTTGCATTAATGTATTTTACAAATCTGCTTTTTTATAATACTCCCCTTTGTCAAAAGATAAATCATATAATCTATTACTGTATTGCGGGTATATAAATATTTCGCACATCTTTATCTGTCTTCATCTTAAAATCATATGCTGGCTGATAGAAACCTTTCGAATCCATTAAGTATACAAGTTTTACCTCTTTTACTTTCATCTCTTTCACTTTCGGTTCAGCATAATAATTAAATTTTCCCTTCTGAATCTGCCCATATGCCTCTCGCTCGGATATAATAGCAAACTTTTTATATTTTTTATAATGTATCATCTGGTCATTAAAGCTTTCTACCTTCCCCTCTTTATTAATATGGCAAGTTAAAGTACCATCTATATAAGAATTTTTTACTTTTGCCATATTAACCTGCACAGTATATTGACCATCTTCTTCCTGTGTAATCGCAGCACTGTCTGGAATATTGATACCATATGGTTTCATGCATTCCTTTAATTCTTTTCGTGAATATGTAGCGGGATCACTGGTTTCTCCACTTTCTTCAAAGGCAGTAAACCATGTCGTTCCCCCCATGAAATTAACCCAGCAAGTGTACTTTCCATCTTTACTGTAGTAGACCATTGATTCATCATATGCCTTGGTTTCTTCTTCTTTTACACTAGTACCATGAACTTTGAAAATCCTATTCGCTTTCTCTAGTGTTTCTGCCTTCGAACTTTTTTTCGCCTGATATACATTTGCTTTTGTATGTTCTGTAGATAATGAAACTTCTGTACTCAATTTTATATGAGACATATCTTTCGTTACCTCGTAGCTCGTTGTCATATTGCCTAATTCCTTCATCTGATACGATACAAATATTGTTGTAAATAGACCTATTAACAATGCAAAAGGGATCTGATAAACTAACATCTGCCTAACCGAATATGTTCTATTTTCTTTCCTTGTAATCTTCTCATAAATGGTGTTACAAATAATCCAAAAACCATATCCAACCACGCATCCTGCTCCATTATGTACAATGTCCACAACTTCAAAAATTCCTTGACGACTTATATATTGCCCCGTTTCGATTGCAATCGTAAGAATCAGTCCAATTAGATAAGTAACCCAGCTTTTCTTACACTTAGAAAATGATAATGGTAACAGAAATCCAATTGGAACAAACATTAGAATATTTAATATGATAACGCTCCAATCCCTTTTGATAAAAGAATTCCATGCCTGTCTATAAGTTCTTAGCACACTAAGGTTCACAGCATGATTATAGTACGCCCCTCTAGAAAGAAACGTTGCCATTAGAACTATAGCTAAATACATAAAAAGCATTAAGATAAAGATGCCTTGTAGTACACTTACTGTCCGTTCCCCATGAAAAAACTTTTTGTATAACAGAAAATACCCTAACAGATACAGTGCGATTAAAGCTCCACCAACTATTAGACATAATCCAAACGAACTTCGTAATAAGTGAAATACTATATACATCTTAATCCTCCTCACTCGTTTTTCTAACCTCTTCCATTATACACAATCCCTTTTTTCCTGTCAAAAAGTCTCCATAGCACACAGGGCGATTATTCCAAAACGTTAGGATGGCTTTAACTTCTGATTGCCATTTCCTACAGCATAAAAAACAGTACGGAATTCCAAACTGAATTCCGTACCTTTTTATGCTTATACGTCATTATGCGCAATTGACTTTCTTTTTGCATTTGGGTTTTTATTCATATTTTCCTGTGTAATTGGAGTCTGTCCATTACACTTTTCCATTCTCGCCTTTTTGTTATCTGGCTGGCTATCCTTTGGCATACGAAAACCTCCTATCAGCTACTGAAATTTGTCACCTGTTTTATAATCATCTCGTGCCCAGTTCGGTGCACTTATCGGTCCTGCTTTCGCATTTCCCGTCTTTGCCTTTCCTTGAATTTCTTGTACGTCCACTGCTGCATTATGTGGCTCATCCGATCCTCCAGGTCGTCTCATTCCTTTTTTCGCCATAGAAACCTCCTACTCAACTTTTTGTTAGTATGTGCTTCTAATGTCGAAAATATTACGCTGATAAAGGGAATGGTTTTTACGCTTCTTTTTTACTTTTCTTACCAAAGATAAGATAGAAAATACCGCCTACAAAAATTGCTCCACCAATAATATTTCCTAATGTTACAGGAAGCAGATTTTTAACAAAAATATTTTGAACATTGACATCTGTAATCTGTGCATCTGTTAAGTGGAAAATTTCTTTCGCCTGTGCTACATATGTGTCGTTTTTTGATGCCAATAATCCTGCTGTTAAATAATACATATTTGCTACACAGTGCTCAAATCCAGATACTACAAATGCAAAGATCGGGAAGAAAACTGCAAAACATTTTCCTGCGATGTCTTTTGCTGCTGCTGCCATTAATACGGCACCACATACGATAATATTACACATAATACCAGATGCAAATCCCTGCATTGGTGTTAAGTGTACTTTTCCTGCTGCAACTTTGATTGTGTATGCACCAAGCTGTCCACCGCTCATGTCGAACTGACCTGACTGATATACTAAAACACTTACAATAATAGCTCCAACAAAGTTGCTAAAGAATATTGTAAGCCAGTTTAATAGCATTTTTTTGTAAGTAATACGGCCATCAACTGCTCCCATGAATAAAAGACAGTTTCCTGTAAATAACTGTCCACCGATAATCAGAATCAACATTAATCCTATTGGGAAGATTGTACCTGCTACTGTTTTCGCTAGTCCAGCATTGGTTATCGCATGTACCGCAACATTACTTGCCTGTCCGCCAATCGCAATAAATGCTCCAGCTAACATGCCAAGCAAGACTATCTTGTAAAATGGCTGTCCTACTTTTTTGGGTGCTTCATTTAAGTTGTTTTCAATAATTTCCTTTGGTGCAAAAAATCCTTTTTCCATTTAAATTCTCCTTTTCTCATCCTCACCATAACATTATACGGCATTGTTTCGACAATTCAAGCAAAAAACACTCTTTTTTGTTCGAAATTGAGGATTTTAAAGGATTTTTAATCTTCCTGACCGAATACAACTTTCTTGGCAATTCGTACAGCATCTTCAATACAGCCACTGCAGGAACGTAACATCTGCTTTGTTTCAAGTCCTTTTAAATCTTTACAGATAGAAGAGCCATTCATTTTTTCAAACTCGGCAATAATTTCTTTGGAAAGTTTATAAGTTGCTCCCTTTGTTCCAATATTATCTATTCCTTGGCTATTCTTTAAACCTGCCAGCATAACAGCACCTGTTACAGCACCGCAAGTTGCCTGCATGCCACCCATTCCAGCACCAAATCCTTCTGCCATACGAAAAACTATGTTTTCATCAAGTCCTAACTCTTCACTAAATGCACATGCAACTGCTTGACAACAGTTATACCCACTTTGATGTTTCTGTGTTGCTCTATCAACTAAATCTTCCATTGTTTTTTCCATGATACTCTCTCCTTCGTCTTTTTTCTGTACCATTTTATCATATTTGAGAACGAAAATATACATGCAAAGGACTTTCCTATAAGAATCAGTGGGGGTGTCGCTTTAACGATTGAAAAATCGTGAAGCGGCACTTTCATTTTGGCTATTTTAGAAGCAAAAGTCCTTATTAATTCCACGAACTCTAAAAAGCGGCGCACTTTAATAAGCCATTTTGCATGGCTAATTCATTCATTTTAAAGGGGCCAAAATTAAGCACTTTTCACTGGAAATAAATGTGTTGCCGTCCTGCCTTTTTGAATCTTATTATGAAGTTTATTTATAT
>DBKX01000353.1 GCA_002297865.1 Lachnoclostridium sp. UBA739 | reverse complement strand
ACAACCCATTTCAATTTGGTTTGGCAATGTCATTAAGTTAAGGCAAATAAATTCTTAGTGATATTAATTGAAAATTCAAGAAAACAAATCTTTAGCGAAAGTTAACAGCTTTTCCATAAGATTTGTTTTTTAATTCCTGAAATCATTGATTTTCAAGCATGACAAAAATGCCAGTTGTACATTTCTTGAAATTTTACTGGCATATTTCTCGTACATGGTATACTTTATATTTGGTTTTTTTGTTATGAGTGTTTATATGCAAGTGGGATTGCATGTTTTGGTTTCAACCGTCGCTCATAAGTTCTTCCTGGCCTTATCAAGGTCAGGAATTTTTTTATCTTCGCTGTCAGATTTGTTTCATCTATCTCATTTTTCAAGTAAGAACGGATATTTGTTATAGCTACATGGAAATTGATTTTGTATTTATCTGCCGGCTGATCTATGACGGTGTTATTTATGATAAAGCTGGAGAAGTTATACAGAATTACCTTTGCATAGATTTCCTGTCTGATAAAATTCTGTTTTTTACTGTTGAATGAATCAGCACCGATAGCATATTTGAGAGCCTTGAAAGACTCTTCGATATTCCATCTTTTGTGATACAGTTCTTTCATTACTTCAAAAGGAAATTCTTCTCTGCCTAGATTGGTTGCCAGACATTCATATGTATCATCTGTAATCTTAAATCGAACTATTCTGAGTGGAAGATCATAACAGTCATCTTCAATCTTTAAGTATTCAAAATCAGGACAGTTTGTCATTAATCGTACATACTTTTCAGGATGTGCCTTCACTTCATTCGTCTGCAGTCTTGTCAGAGTTTTTGTAATATCAATATCAAATTCTGTATCTTCCAGATTCATTGTAGAAAGAATTCCATTACTGTTAACGTCTTTTATGCGAATCAGAAACTTCTGATTTCTTTCAATGCAAAGTGCAAATAAGTTGTATTTCTCATAGCCTCTGTCACAGATTATTACCGAATTATCCGGATAATTGTGCATTTTAATCATATCTTCCAGAGCATATGTTTCATTTTTCTTGGTATGTGTATCAATCTGAATATCCTGGTAAATATGGTTACAGACATCATAAAGAGCGTTCAAGTGAAGCTGATTGTATCCTCTGCTGTCATCTTTTCCAGGATGAAATGTTTCCATATCATCAGGATTGTATGGAATATTGATATCAGAACCATCACATGCAAGTAAATAGTAGCCGTTGAATGTTTTAAGATTGGTCATATTGTCAGTGAATAATCTCATGATTCTTCTAAGAGCATCTGGGAATAGAAGATTTCTTCTCTGACACATAGCAGATTGAGATGGCAAGTCGTGAGCTAATGTAAAGAAATCACATAGATTGGAATTCATAGATTTATCAGAGATGATCAAAAGGAACTTGATCAATGCATTAGCGGAAATCTTACGAATTCTAGTAAAATCAGAAACAGGATTCTTGGTATAACAGTATATGTTAGAGACAACAGAATCAATAGATGCAAGAAGTAAGTTTTTAATAGTGGATGGTGCATAGTAATAATTTGGATTTGTAGTCATAGTACAAAATTTCCTCCTACAAATCCCTTTGGATTATGAATTAAGCGTCAAATAATCGTGTCAAGTACTTTTGGCATAAATATCACAAAATATTGAGTTTTTTTATGATGAAGAAACATTTTCAGTATAAGAAAAAAGGCTACACAATTTCTTGTATAACCTACATAGCCGTCATTGAAGCCTTTTTTGCTTAACTTAATGACATTGTTTGGTTTGGGTTGTTTTTTATTTCTTCTATAATATTTTCTTTTTGACGTTTCTTCTTTGATTCAATCTCATTCCAATATCTTACATATCTTGCTGCTGGAACAATTGGATATTGTATAAATTCATTTTGCTTTAAAGATTCCTTTCGTACTTGTCCACAGGTTTTACCGTTTAATCTTTTTTGTGGGTAATGATGGATGTAATATTCTAGCGTTCCTTTGATTGCTTGTCTCATTTCTTCTTTTGTTGTGATATTTGGATATAGGATAAACAACATATCTTTAAATTGCCCTTGGAAGCCTTCACATACTCCATTGTCAATGCACTTTGATACACGTGACATAGATTGTGACATACCATATTCATCCAACTTATTTCTATATACTTGTCTTGTGTAGGCAAATCCTCTATCGGAATGTACAAGAGGTATTGCTTCAGAATATGCATTATGTGCGCTCTCAAGTGTTCGATCTGCTAAAATTGCATCGTTTTTTTCGGATACTTCTAAAGCTACTGGAAACCTGTCATAGAGATCAATCATTGGTGAAATGAATAATTTTTCTCCAGTTGCAGGTACTTTGATTTCAGTCACATCCGTACACCATTTTTGATTTGGTCCCGTAGTGTTGAAATCTCTGTTAAGAGTGTTTTCTGCTGTATGTTCTGCATTGGATCTAATATAGTTGTATTTGGATTTTCGTCTATAAGAGGATTTGATATCACTGATGCACATCAATCGATAGATTCTGTTATGACCACATCCATATCCTTCGTTTCTTAGAGTGTAGTACATGGTCATAGTGCCAAAAAGAGAGTTGTTTGAATTCGATATCTCCTTGATTCTAGATATGATTTTCTCATCCTCGCGTCGTTTGTTTAGTTGCTTTTTAGACGGTGATGAATGCAGCCACTTGTAATAAGCGCTTCTGCTTATGTCCATGATTGAGCATATTTCACGTATCGGCCAATTGTGCTTTTCATGTAATGATTGTATTAGTGAATAATCTTTTACCTTCTGTTTTCTTATAAGATAAATTCTTTTAGCCTTCGGAAGACTCGCCAAATAGGTCTTTTCGAAGGCTCCGTCTTTTTTTAACAGTTCAAGCTCCATCTCTTGTCGTCTGTTGATTCTTTCAAGCTCTGCTACTCTGCGTTGTGCTCGTTCAAGATCGGTTAATTGTTCTTCTGACTTACGTTTGCCACGTCTATCTTCCAGAGCATCTTCACCATTGGATTCATATTTTTTGACCCAGTTATAGATCTGTGCATAATTTCCACCATAAAGTTCAGCTGTACCTTTATAATCATGATCATGATCTATACAGTATTTAATGATTTCGATTTTCTTTTCTTTGCTTACTTTTAAAGTATCAGCCATATAGACCTCCGGCTTAGGAATGTAATCCTTAAGTTCTCTATGACTATTATATTTGTTCACCCATTTTAAAACAGTACTGTGTTTAGGTATTCCATACTTAGCTGCCAGGTGAGTTGATCCATAACCTTGCAGATATTCTTGGACTACCATCTCCTTAAATTCTTTAGAATACTTATTGTTTGTACTCTTGTGATCAAAAATTGAATGTCCATTCACACGATACCTTCTAACCCATTCTGAAATCACGCTGACTCCGTATTTGCTCATATTTAATTCAAGAGCAATTTGACTTGCTGATTTTTTTCCACTCAAATAATCTTCACATGCCTGCACCTTCTGTTCTTTTGTATATTTAGCTTTTCTACCCATATAAAAATCCCACCTCCGTAGTTTCACATCGATGGGATATCTTTAATTATTTCGTGTGTCTACTTCAGTGGGATTGTATCAGATTGATATACAGCTAACCTTTTTTTCGTGTGCCAGGCATGGTGCATATCTAGAGAGTTGAAACGTACTCTCTGTCGAGGGTGATAGCCCCTAAGGCATAGCTGAACCCAAGGGTGTTCATCGTGAGGTGAAATCTGAAAGAAGGGCTAGGCAAATCGTTGGTCCGAAGTACATGAATCACATCAGGCCAGTCGTATGGATAAGCGTGCTAAACAACGCAAAGTCCAAATAGCTATTGGATGCGAAGGGTAAATGTGGCGGATAGATGACGAGAAAGATATGTATCTTACCCTGGGAGGTCTTACGAGCGAATCAATCCGTAGTAACAACGAATCGTAAGAAGTCAGCCGAGGTCATAGTAAAGGGAAACCTTGAAGGACCGAACGAAACTTAGTTTTTAAGCTTCATAAATTGTAATCTGTTTTCTCAAAACAGTTTGTGATGGACCCATGTGGTACTAAGGGCTGGGAAACAGAAAGCGGAGGAAAGGAGAAAACAAAACATGTCAACAAAGCTGTTGGAAGAAATCCTAAGTGAGGAAAATCTATCGAAAGCAAGTAAGGCCGTAAAATCCAATAAAGGAACATGCGGAGTCGATGGAATGAAGGTAGGAGAGCTAGATGCGTTTATTCATGCGCATGGCAAAGAAATCTGTGACAGAATAAGAAACAGGAAGTATAAGCCAGCGCCGGTGCGTAGAGTTCAAATACCAAAATCAGATGGAACGAAAAGAAATCTGGGCATTCCATGTGTAAAAGATAGATGGATTCAACAAGCAATCTACCAAGTGTTAAGTCCAAAGTTTGAAAAAGAATTTTCTGAAACAAGCTATGGATTTATACCAGGAAGAAGTTGCGAATCTGCAATTATCAAGGCACTAGAATATATGAATGATGGATATGATTGGATAGTCGATATGGACTTGTCGAAGTTCTTTGATCACGTCAATCAAGATATACTCATGATATTGTCGCATAAAGTGATAAAGGACCCAGATACAGAATCGCTCATAAGGAAAGTATTACAAAGCGGAGTAATGGTAGAAGGTGTATTCCAAGAAACCAAAGTAGGAACACCGCAAGGCGGAAATCTGTCACCACTACTTGCAAATATTTACTTGAATGAATTAGATAAAGAACTTGAAAGTAGAGGTTTGAGATTCACGCGCTACGCGGATGACTGTATCATATGCGTAAAAAGTGAAATGGCAGCGAATCGCGTCATGAAATCTGTAACAAATTGGTTAGAGAAACATCTACGTGTACAGGTAAATGTTACAAAGACAAAAGTATGCAGACCGAATGAGATGAAATATCTAGGATTTTCATTCTTCAGCAGAGGAGAAAAATGGAGACCGAAACCACATCTAAAGTCAGTAGAAAAGTTAAAAGCAAAACTGAAGGAACTGACCAAAAGAAGCTGGTCGGTATCCATGGACTACCGAATCAGCAAGCTCAATCCAGTGATTCGAGGATGGATAAACTACTATAAGATTTGCGAAATGAAGATGATAATGAACAGATTGGATTGATGGTTGAGAACCCGAATACGGATATGCATTTGGAAACAATGGAAAACACCAAAGAATCGTGAAAGAGCATTGATAAAGCTAGGCTTTCCAAAATGGGGAGCACATTATTATGCAAATACACGAAAAGGATACTGCAGAATAGCACATAGTAGAATGATGCTAAGAGCAGTACCAAAAAGAATACTAGATATAAAAGGCCTACTATCGCTAGTAGACCATTACCAAATAGTACATGTTTATTAAGTTTTGAACCGCCGTATGCCAAACGGCACGTACGGTGGTGTGA
>DBKX01000284.1 GCA_002297865.1 Lachnoclostridium sp. UBA739 | reverse complement strand
CTTGGTGATGGCTTTTCACTTGGTGCTATACTTGGTGATGGCTTTTCACTTGGTGCTACACTTGGTGATGGCTTTACGCTTGGTGATGGTGATACACTTGATTTTGGTTTCTCACTTGGCTGTACGGAGATTGCTCCATCTGCAATAAGACCTGCAACTGCTCCAACGAAACCAGCATTGTAATCAATACCAACTTCAGATGCAGTGTAATCCTGTGCATTATCCTGATAGTTATCACCCATTGTACTTGGTCCACCAACTAACGCACCTAATAATACGTGTTTTGCTTCTTTTAAATTTCCGCTGTCAGCATATGTATATCCGTTTGCTGCTCTATGATGTGGATGTTTTGGATATTTGTCTCCAAATCCAACAATAAAGGAATAGTTGCTTGGGTTGTCTCCTAAGATGTAATTAATCTGTTTTGTAGCAAAGCTCTTAGCAGATTCATCTTTTGTCAATCCGTAGTACTCGATTGCAACCATTGACTGAGCTGCAGAGTATCTTAAACATCCCCATTGAGTAAGATATTTTAATCCACCAGAAGTAGTTGGTACGTCTTTAATCCAGTAATCGATATTGTGCTTAACAGCATTAATATATGCAGAATCTTTTGTGATATCATACATCATAATTTCTGCTGGTGTCCACATGTTATCCCAGCACATAGTCCATTCATCCTGATGAATTCCCTTACCTGTATTTAAGTAATTCTTTGCATCTTGTAAGTAACTAGCTTCTCCAGTTGCTTTATATAACCAAACTGCTGCCCAAGCTAAATCATCTTCATAGCTAGAAGATGTATAGAAGCTCTGTCCTTGGCTTAAGCCTAATTTGGATTTTCCTAATGCATAAAGAGATTTTGCATTTGTTAAGCATTTTGCTCCGTATGCAGAATCATCTGTATTTAAGTACATAAGTGCTAATGCTGCAGCTGCTTCACCACATACATCAGAACCTGCACTGCTGTTATCTACTTTGAACATTGTCTGACGGTCGCCCTGTGCTTCTGGTGCCCCCCAATAAGCATGGTCTTGGTTACCATCACCTAATTGATAGTAGAAGGTAAACATATTTGGATGGCATTTCATAAAGTAATCGCAGAAATGTTTTAATGTTTCCAGCATTTTAGTGTCAGCACCAGCTTTTTTGAAAGAGTCTTTGTATGAATAGTAACTCCATCCAAGAACACTTGCTGCATAGCCCTGTGTGATACCGAATTTTACATGGTCACCACAGTCATGATATCCACCACTTAGGTCAAAACCTACATCTTTACCATCATTAACATGGCAAGCATCACGCCAAGAAAATGCATTGTTCTCTCCAGCATCTTTACCACATTTGTTCGCATCATAGAATGTAACACCATCTTTTAATGCTTCCCCATAGTTAAATGATGCTGCATCTACTGTAATACCTGTCATTGCTGACATAATCATGCTGGCACTTAAAGCCATTGCGCACACTTTACTGATCCTTTTATTAATCTTCATATTATCCTCCTTTTAAGAAGCAAGGTGCTTGCCCCTTCATGTGTTTCTTTATCCGATGCTTTTATTATAATATAAAGTAAAAAAAAGTGGGGAATATGTGCATAATATGTGTCATTTTCTTACACAACATGACCAATTTATAATTATGCGCCTTATACCCACTCTTTTTGATTGTCTCTTTTCAACAACTTTTCCTTTTTTCAAGCCATACTTTCTAGTGAATCTCCACAAATTTTTCATAAAAAGCATCCGCATCCACAAGCAAATACCCATCTCTCAGATTCTGATGCTTCTTATGATGAGAAAACTGGATATAGCGATTTTGTGGATTGATAGTTGAGTATACACCGTTTATCCTAAAATCGTGCCTACTGCTTTTTCATATATGCTTACTTTTTCCTTAAAATTTCCTTGGAGCATTAAATAAAATGGATTTATCTCAGATATGATACAAGAAAATAATACACAGTGCTTAATAGGGTACTGGTAAAATAGTTATGTACAACTGAATAGCTCATAGCTTTTTCTCGCAGATTTCACTGCCTCATTCTATTCTTTCACATCATTTGTTGACCATGTAACTGTTTGTTCCGGCTCATTCTGTTCTCGATAAAGAATTTTTAAGATTTCACTATTCTTCTCTTCTATATTACGAAGATCCGCTACTGAAATTTTCCCCAAATCAAAAAACTGAACCTTTATTTTATTAAACAGCAGTGGAATAATAAAGCGATCCCAGCGACCAAATAATCTTATTTTATGTTTATAGTCTACTCGCAAACCAATTAGATGCTTATCATTTTTATTAGCAAGCAAAAAGGCAATTTTTTTAATCTTGTGCCTAGGACCTTTTGGTCCATCATATGCTATCACAATAATATTTTCAGTTGTTTTCGCTTCTTTAAATAAACTTTTATATTGATTTACAGTTTTTCCTGTATAGGCAACGCGAAATACTTCTCCATTATTTTTTTCAACCATTTCCTGAATTACATTGCCTCTCCACTTCTCCGTCACTAAAACGGTAGCTTTTTGCTGATACTTTGATAACTCTTTAAGAATTAAATGTGTAATAAAACAATCTTCATGCCAAAAACCAACTATATTAGGTTTTTGTAATAACTCCATGCCTTTGTAAGTGATCTTGCTTGTCTTATCAACCAGCGCCAAATATGATAAAAATAATTTAGACAGCTTCACGACTCCTACATCCTCCCTTTAACCTTTGCAGTTCTATACTCCTAAACTTTCTCAAACAGAACCATTATAGCACAAGAGAGAAAGTTCTGACAAGATTCGAACTTTCTCCCTTTGCTCAATTTTTCTTAACCCCTCGATTTACATCTAAATAACCAAGCGTAGCTTTTTTCTTACCAAAAGTCAATTTACGATACTGAACAGAATATCTCGTACCATCTGTTCGAATTAACTGGTACGTCTTCTTATCGCATGAAAACTTAATGATTGAATCATCTTCGGAATCTCTAATTTGAAAATAATAATTCCCTCCTTCTGATTCCTTCTCAAGAATTTCTACTACTTGAGACATGGTGTATCCAAAATCTTTTAACTGGTACAGCATACCAAAATTAACTATCATGACAATAAGGATGCTTCCCATTGCAATAAGCATTTTTTTCTTACGTCCTGCCATCAGATAAGATGGTCTGGCAAATCGAAACAATAGATAACCACACACAATCATTGCTGTTGCTAAACCGATTAATATGCTTCCTAATACTTTCACCACAACATCTTTGTAGGAAACCCATGCATATGCACGAATACACCAAAGCCCCCAAAATACAATGGTAACAGCAAATAAACATATTATGATACTTATAAATTTTTTCTTTTCTTGCATACTCTTATTTTATTATAAAAAGAAAAAATGTCAACAATAGCATAAGTACAAGCACCAAACAATATATATTTAGTAAGGAATTTGATGCAGGTTCTTCTATGAAAAAAAAAATTATAAAGAAAATGATCATGTATACCTTGGTTATGTTGACTGCATATTTCTTTGGAGCTGGAGTTTCCTGGATGGTACATAATAACAAAGAAACCCAGACTATGCAGATTCAAAACACCGAAAACTGGGGTCTTGGCTTTTCCGAGGAAGGAAAGCCTCCTTCTGGCAATGCAACTAGCGATGAATTGAAAGCATATGACGCATACTACATAGGCGATACAAGCCAGAAGAAACTTTATCTTACCTTCGATGCAGGTTTTGAAAATGGTAATACACCTGCCATTCTAGAAGCACTAAAAAAGCATCACGCAAAAGCAACCTTTTTTGTTGTTGGCAACTACATTGAAACGAGTCCTGACCTTGTAAAACAAATGATCGCAGAAGGCCACACAGTTGGAAATCATACTTTCCATCATCCTGATATGTCTTCTATTTCCACAATGGAAGCATTTCAAAAGGAAATGGACGGTCTGTCAGAGCTTTACGAGAAGACAACAGGTCAGAAATTAGTGAAATTCTATCGTCCACCTCAAGGTAAATATAGCACGCAGAACTTAGAAATGGCAAAACAGCTTGGATATAAGACATTTTTCTGGAGTTTGGCTTACGTGGACTGGTATCAGAATGCCCAGCCATCCAAAGAAGAAGCTTTTTCCAAACTCTTAACTCGCATTCATCCTGGAGCTATTGTACTTCTTCATAGTACCTCTTCCACGAACGCTGAGATTTTAGATGAACTTCTTACGAAATGGGAAGAGATGGGTTACTCTTTTGGCACCTTACAGGAATTGTGTGGCATGAAATCCAATTCATCCATCCCCGCCAAGCCAACGAAAGCTCCAGTCACAGTAACAACAGATCCTGCTTCCTAATTATGCGTACTCGCCCATTTTCATAAACTTCTTTCTTTTGAAAGCGCCAGTCACCTAAAAACGACTGGCACTTTTTTAATTTCCCTCTTGCGTACCAAATAAAACAAAACTATACTATTTGTATTAGACTTATTTTGGAAAACATGAAAAGACATGGAGGAAAATATGACAAAGAAAGATGTATTAGAACTGAAACGTCGTTTCAAAAAGAGCGAATGCACCTTTACTAGACTGTGTGGCTGCTATGTAAACGGCGAGAAAGAAATCGTATTAAACATAGGAGAAACCTTCTTAAATCTTGAAGAAGAGGAATTTTATAAATACTTAGATATAGCGAAAAAGACCTTATCTGGTACTGTTGGCAATAATCTGCTGGAACTTAACTTTCCTTTGGAGGAAGAAGAACCTGGTGGCAAACAGCAGTTTCTTATGGGCCTTAGAGAAAGTGGCTTAAAAAATGAAGGATTGTTAGAAAATTTCTATCAGCACATCATTGATACTTACGATTATGCAGGTAATTATTTAATTCTGATTTTCCATGATGCATACGATGTTATGAAAAAAACCAGTGACAATAACAAACTAGACGAATCAGAAGAGGTATATGAATATCTGCTTTGCGCTATCTGTCCTGTAACCTTAAGCAAACCTGCACTTGGTTATTTAGAAAATGAGAACCGTATTGGACCTCGAATCCGCGACTGGGTTGTAGGCGCTCCTGATAATGGCTTTGTATTTCCTGCTTTTACAGATCGAAGTACAGATATTCATTCCATCATGTATTACACCAGAAATGCCAAAGACCCTCATCCTGAATTCATGGAATTAGGCCTTGGCTGCGATCCAAAACCAACTGCAACAGAACAAAAGGAAACGTTTAAGTGCATTATCAACAATGCGATTGCTCCAATTGAGCAAGAAGAAGGCCATTATTTTATGGAAATACAAGAAAGCCTAAATAGCTTAATGGAAGAAAAAGAAGCAGTCGAAGACAATACGGAAGATCCTCTGCTTCTAACAAGTCATACTATTCAGGAAGTCCTTGTAGAAAGCGGCATTCCTGAAGATGTTACCAGTGTAATTGAACGTTCCTATAGTGAGGAATTCGGAGATACTCCACCTCAAGTGGAACACCTAATTGATTCAAAAGCATTAGCTGCCAATGTGCATCGTAAAAGAGAAAAAGAGCTGGTACAGCAAGTACAGACATTACAGCAGAAATTAGAAGAAACA
>DBKX01000195.1:8513-17993 GCA_002297865.1 Lachnoclostridium sp. UBA739 | reverse complement strand
CCCAACATTTATTATAGAGCCAAATTCTATTTTGAAATCATTCTATAATATGTTACAATAGATGTGTTGGAAATATGAATTAAAAGGAGAACGCATATGGAAGAAATTATAAAGCTGAAACCCGTATTTAAAGAAATGATATGGGGTGGAAATAAACTGCGCACAGATTTTCACTACGATATTCCTAGTGAACATACAGGAGAGTGCTGGGCTATCAGTGCGCATCACAATGGAGACTGCCAGGTTGATGGTGGAAAATATGACGGTAAGAAACTAAGCTGGCTTTGGGAGAACGAACGTCAATTGTTTGGTAATGTAGAGGGTGACCGTTTTCCCTTATTAGTAAAAATTATTGATGCAAAAGAGGACTTAAGTATTCAGGTGCATCCAGATGATAGATATGCGAAAGAGCATGAAAATGGTTCCTTTGGAAAAACGGAATGCTGGTACATACTGGATTGTGATGAGGATGCAACGATTATTGTAGGACACAATGCAAAGGATAAGGATCAACTTAAACAAATGATAGAGGAAAAGAACTGGAAGAGTCTAATAAAGGAACGACCAATACGTAAAGGTGATTTTTTTCAGATAACACCAGGTACCGTACATGCAATTAAGAAAGGTACTGTTATTTTGGAGACCCAACAAAATAGTGATATTACATACCGTCTTTATGACTATGACAGACTGCAGAATGGAAAGCCTAGGCAGTTACATCTTAGTCAAAGCATTGATGTAATTCAATGTCCGTATACGGAAACTACGGAAAAAAGAATTACAAAAAAGATGGAGCATGGAAGTCTGGAGCAGCTTGTGAGCTGTAAGTTTTACACAGTAGACAGACTTTGTATTAAAGGTTGTAACAGCCTTACACAGATATATCCGTTTGAAATCCTAAGTGTTGTAGAGGGAGAAGGCACACTTAATGGTTCAAAAATAAAAAAAGGTGATCATTTCATTTTGCCTACTGGTTTTGGAAGATATACCATTGACGGTGATATGGAGATTATTCTTTCGTATATTGAAAAGTAACAATTGGTGAAAGGAAATAAATATGAACAGTTTATTTAGTTTGGACAACCCGGTAATGAGATTTTTGACAAAGTTATTTGATGTAATGTTTCTAAGTATTCTATGGTTTGTATTTTCGATTCCTATTATTACAATAGGTGCTTCTACTACAGCAATGTACTATGCAACAGTGAAGGTAATTCGAAGAGACAGAGGGTACATTTTTAAAGAATTTTTAAAAAGTTTTAAGCTTAACTTCCTTCAGGCAACCCTATCATGGATTATCATTGTTGCTGGCGCCTTGTTATTTTTCTTTAATGTAAAATTCGCTTTAACACTACAGGGCAAAGCAGGTACATTATTGACTGTTGTTTATGGCTTTATGGGAATTTTGGTTTTAGGATGCGGCATGTATATTTTCCCAGTATTATCAAGATTTACTATGAAATTTAGCCAACTAATAAAGACAAGTGTATTTTTGTTTTTTAAATACATTCCTCGGAGTGTATTGATGGCTGTTATCGTATTTGCAGCAGTAGCTTTAATGTATATATCCCAATTAGCAGTTTTCTTTCTTCCAGTTGGTGCAACGCTGTTATTTTCACTTATTATGGAACCAACATTAAAAATATATACGCCACATGCGGAAGGTGAAGAAGAAAAGAAAGATGAGTGGTATTTAGAATAATTGATTATCAGGGGGTTAATGATGAATGACATTTTGTATAATTTAATGAATTGGGAACGTATAGAGAGTATTGTATATTCAGATAATTGTGAACCAGGGAAAGTACTAGGGGCACATTTGACAGGTAAAGGTATCTTAATACAGGCTTTTTTCCCAGATGCAACAGAAGTTTGCGTTGTTTATGGCAAGGAAAACAAAGTACAAAAGATGGAAATAGCGGATGAAGCAGGCTTTTTTGCTGCGCTAATAAAAGGAAAGCGCATACCAGAGTATCATTATACCGTAGAGTATGAATCTGGTGATAAAGTAACAGTTTTCGATCCGTATTCATTTGAACCTACCATATCAGAGCAGGACTTATTATTATTTGATAAAGGAATTCATTATACGATTTATGAAAAGCTAGGGGCGCACGAGATAGAATTAAATGGTGTAAAAGGGGTAAGTTTCGCTGTTTGGGCGCCGAATGCTGTTCGAGTTAGTGTAGTGGGTGACTTTAATTTTTGGGATGGAAGACGTAACCCAATGAACCGACTTGGAGATTTTGGAGTTCATCAGCTATTTATACCAGGGGTAAAAGCAGGCGATATATACAAGTATGAGATAAAGCTGAAAGGTGATTTAACCATGTTAAAAGCCGATCCGTATGGATTTGGCATGGAAGTAAGACCGAATACTGCCAGTGTTGTTCGTAATATTGAACGTTATAAGTGGCAGGACAGGAAATGGATGAGCGAACGAACTGATTGTAAAGGGAAACCTATGAATATTTACGAAGTTCATTTAGGATCGTTCCGTAAACCAGCAGTAATTGATAAGCCAGAAGAATCTGTCAATCAAGAAGGGGCAAACAAAGAGTTTTATAATTACCGAGAACTTGCAGATATGCTCATTCCTTATGTAAAGGAAATGAACTATACCCATGTTGAATTAATGCCTATTATGGAACACCCACTAGATGCTTCCTGGGGGTATCAGGTTACGGGATATTACGCACCGACTAGTCGATATGGAACGCCAGATGACTTTATGTATTTTATGGATCAGATGCATCTGAATGGAATCGGAGTGATTCTAGATTGGGTACCAGCACATTTTCCAAGGGATGCTTTTGGACTGGCTAATTTTGATGGAACCTGTTTGTATGAACATCTCGACCCAAGAAAAGGTGCGCACCCGCATTGGGGAACCTTGATTTATAACTATAGCAGACCGCAAGTATCGAACTTTCTAATTGCCAATGCACTATTCTGGATAGAGAAATATCACTTAGATGGAATCCGTATGGATGCAGTGGCATCTATGCTGTACTTGGACTATGGGAAAAATTACGGTGAGTGGATTCCAAATGAATATGGTGGCAATGAAAATTTAGAAGCAGTTGAGTTTTTAAAACATTTGAACAGCATATTGAAAAAACGAAATCCTACGGCATTTGTTGCTGCAGAGGAATCTACTGCATGGCCGTTAGTAACGGGAAATGTTGAAAATAACGGATTAGGGTTTGACTATAAATGGAACATGGGATGGATGAATGATTTTCTGGATTACATGAGAACTGACCCATTATTCCGTAAAGGAAAGCATGGAGAATTACTATTTAGTATGATTTACGCATACAGTGAAAAATTTATTTTAGTATTTTCCCATGATGAAGTTGTTCATGGAAAGGGCTCTATGATACAGAAAATGCCTGGTAATTATCAGGAAAAATTCGGTAATCTACGAGTGGCTTATGGTTTTATGATGATGCACCCAGGTAAAAAACTTTTATTCATGGGACAAGAGTTTGCCCAGTTCGCAGAATGGGATGAAAAGAAAGAATTAGACTGGAATCTGGTGGAAGAGTATGAGGTACATAGAAAAATGCAATTCTATGTAAAGGCACTAAATCGATTTTATCTTGACTACAAGGCCTTTTATGAATTAGACTATGATGCAGACGGATTTGAGTGGATTAGCTGCTTAGATGCAGATCACAGTGTAGTTGCCTTTGTTCGTAAAACTGAACGGGAAGAAGATACGATGCTGCTAGTATTTAACTTTACACCGGTTGCTTACGATGAGTTCCAGTTAGGTGTTCCTTTTAAGGGAAAATATAAAGAAGTATTTAATAGTGACAAGGAAGAGTTCGGTGGCCAAGGCTATGTAAATCCAAGATTAAAACAATCAAAGCCTGTAGCACATGATGGATTAGAAGAGTCTATTAAGATTAAACTTCCACCGTTAGGATTTGCTGCATTTACTTGTAAAAAAGTTTCGGAAGACACGCAGATGAAAACGGTAAGTGCGAAAAAAAGCGAGAATGTTAAGAAGGAAACTGAAAAAAAGACAAGAGCCAAAAAGACAAGAGCTGTGAAGAAAATAAAAGCCATAAAAGATCCAAAAGATAAGAAATAAGTTGTATTACTAGAAAGGACAGGATAGTAGAATGAATGTAACCCATATGGGATTATTTCTTACACAGAATATTGGAGACAAGTTAGGCGATATTGAGCTGCCAACAAAGATACCAACCAATGAAAAAGAAGTGAAGCAGAGTTTTGAACTTCTGGATACCCTCGGAAAGAGATTGTTAGATGGAGTCATCAATCTAGGTAAAACCTTGTTGATTGCGTTTCTTATTTACTTCATTGGTAAGAAGCTGATTCAGTGGATACTTAAGCTAACCAAGAAGTTTATGCAAAAAACAAATATGGATGAGGGAGTATCCAAGTTCATAGTTTCGCTGTTACGAGCTATCTTATATGGAATATTATTTATCTGTGTAATCGGAAAACTGGGAATTCCGACAAGCTCATTCATTGCTTTGATTGGTTCCGCAGGTGTAACGATAGGTCTTGCGTTACAAGGAAGTCTTTCTAACTTCGCAGGTGGAATACTGATTCTTTTATTGAAGCCATTTCGCGTAGGTGATTATATTATTGTCAACGGATTAGAAGGAAATGTAGTAGGAATTGATATTTTTTATACAAAGCTTTTAACAGGTGATAATCGTTTTGTAGTAATTCCGAACGGAACATTGTCCAATAGTGATTTAATCAATGTAACCAATGAACCAGTAAGAAGACTTGATTTATTAATCGATGTGGATTATTCATCTAACATAAAACAAGTGAAGGAAGTGCTTAACCGTATTGCACTTAACAGTGAGTATGTCATTCAGGAGGAATACCAGACGGATGTGTTTGTCAACAGTTTTGAAGCAAGTTCCATCCAGATGGGATATCGTGTCTGGGTAAAGACAGAAGATTATTTTAAGGCAAAATGGGCGTTGCTGGAAGAGATAAAAGAGACCTTTGATAAAGAAAATATTTCGATACCATTTAACCAGCTTGATGTTAAGCTTGTGAAGTAGTTTTGAAAAAAATGAAAGAATTTTAAAAAAGCCCTTTATTTTTTGAAAGAAACGTGTTATCTTATTAACAACGAAATGTTAATTCGTTTTAGAGCAAAGGTGTTCTCAATACTTGAGGACACCTTTTTCATTAACTAGGAAAGTTCTCTGCGAGTCCTTCCCTAGTTAATAAAAAAGTGCCCTAAAAAACAGGGCACAGGATGCACACGAGCGGGTAAGGAAGTTAGTCGCTAAAAGACAGCGACACCCGCTCGGCGCGGCAAAGTGTGAGTTCCTTTTAGAAAACTTAAGGCGCGAGGGTGTGAGAAACTCACACTTTGTTCGTATAGTAGGCAGATGTATGAGTATCTAACTACAACCCTACTGTACATATAAGGGGACGGACTTGGACCCTATTTACATATGTAGGATACCATGTCGTTCTATAATCATACAAACAGCATAGATTATCATATGGAAGGATGGATATGTATTATGGAAAAGAATGTAATTGAACAAGTATTCGCAGTAGACGTTTTCAACGATGCTGTAATGAAAGAAAGATTACCAAAACCAGTATACGCTAAATTGAAAAAGACCATTGAAAATGATGAAGATTTGGACTTAGACATCGCTGGCGCAGTTGCACATGCTATGAAAGAATGGGCACTTGAAAGAGGAGCAACTCATTATACACACTGGTTTCAGCCAATGACAGGTATTACTGCTGAAAAACACGATTCCTTTATTTCACCTACACATGATGGCGGTATCATGATGGAGTTCTCTGGAAAAGAGTTAGTGAAAGGTGAACCAGATGCATCTTCATTCCCATCAGGCGGTATTCGTGCTACATTTGAAGCAAGAGGATATACAGCATGGGATTGTACATCACCAGCTTTCTTAAAAGAAGATGCAGCAGGCGTTACATTATGTATCCCAACAGCGTTTTGTGCTTATACTGGTGAAGCACTTGATAAGAAAACTCCATTGCTTCGTTCTATGGAAGCTATTTCAGATCAGGCTGTTCGTATTCTTAAATTATTCGGACATGACGATGTGAAAAGTGTATCCTGTTCTGTAGGTCCAGAGCAAGAATATTTCCTAGTTGATAGAGATAAATATTTACAAAGAGAAGATTTAATCTTTACAGGTCGTACCTTATTTGGTGCTATGCCTCCAAAAGGTCAGGAGTTAGAAGATCACTATTTTGGCACATTGAAAGAAAGAATTGCAGCTTTTATGAAAGAGTTAAACATAGAGTTGTGGAAACTTGGTATTTTATCTAAGACACAGCATAATGAAGTTGCACCAGCACAGCACGAAATGGCGCCAATTTATTCTACAGCCAATATTGCAACCGATCATAACCAGTTAGTAATGGAAGTGATGAAAAAAGTTGCAAAACGTCATAACTTAGAATGCTTATTACATGAAAAACCTTTTGCAGGTGTCAATGGTTCTGGTAAACATGACAACTGGTCATTGGTTACAGACACTGGCAAGAACTTATTAGACCCAGGAAAAACACCTCATGAGAATGTACAATTCTTATTATTCTTATCTGCAGTGATTAAAGCAGTTGACGAACATGCTGGATTACTAAGGCTATCTGCTTCTAACCCTGGAAATGACCATAGATTGGGAGCACATGAGGCACCTCCAGCAATTATCTCTATGTTTTTAGGAGAACAGTTAGAAGATGTTGTATCACAGTTAATTGAAACAGGTGAAGCTACTTCTAGTAAGCAAGGTGGTAAATTAAATACTGGTGTTCATACATTACCTGAACTTAAGAAAGATGCGACAGATAGAAACCGTACATCACCATTTGCTTTCACTGGTAATAAGTTTGAGTTCCGTTCGGTTGGTTCTTCTATGTCAATTGCAGGTGCAAATACAGTTCTGAATACGATTGTTGCAGATGTTCTAGAAGAAATGGCAGATGTGTTAGAGCAAGCAGATGATTTTGATAGTGCTGTTCATGATTTGATTAAGAAAACATTATCGGAACATCAAAGAGTTATTTTCAATGGCAACGGTTATGCTGATGCTTGGATTGAGGAGGCAGCAAGAAGGGGGCTTCCAAATCATAAGACAATGGTGGATGCAATTCCAGAATTAGTAACGGAAAAAACAATTAATCTGTTCGAGAAGCATCATGTATTATCAAGATGTGAATTAGAGTCCCGTGCAGAAATTCATTATGAAGCTTATTCAAAAGCAATTAATATTGAAGCAAAAACTATGATTGAGATGGCTGGAAAGAAATATATTCCATCTGTTATCAAATATGTTACAGGTCTGGCAGAATCTATTAACAGTGTAAAATCTGCTTGCCCAGCAGCTGATTGCAGTGTGCAGACAGAATTATTGACAAAATGCTCTGCCTTATTAGCAGATGCACAGAAGGCATTAACACATTTAGAGGCTGTTACAAAAGAAGCCAGTGAAAAAGCAGAAGGTGCAGAACAGGCAAATTACTTTAAAGATTGTGTAGTAGTTGCAATGAGTGAGTTAAGAGCACCAATCGATGCATTAGAGATGATTGTGGATAAATCTTATTGGCCAGTGCCATGTTATGGTGATTTGTTATTTGAAGTTTAATAGCAAGGTATCTTAAAAGACAGGATACATACTTAGAATTTAGATATAATATCGTAAAAGACCCGGTTTGTTTCGTTTCACCGAAGCAGGCTGGGTTTTTTGTGTTCTAAAGTTATAATAATTTTTAATTTTGTTAATGGTGAGTCAGTTGAAAAACTTCTACATATAGTAAAGTAGAATTAACTTGTAGTATTTCGCAGAATATGCTAGAATATTGTCGTCGAATAGAGAATGCAGAGTAGGAATGGATGCGTTAAGTGTCGTGTGAACAGGGAGTTGTCACGCGAACGAAAAGAGTTTCTTGCGATATCCAATCCGCATCCCGCTGCTACGTGATAGAGGTCTGCCTCCTAGTTGTAGTAGTTTTACTCGACAGACTAGGTATAAGAAAGGAGGTATGACTGATGACGTATCGAATGAATGTGAGAACCGTTACCTTGCTTAGCGTTTTGATTGCAATGCAAATTGTACTATCCCGTTTCCTATCCATTCATACATGGAATACAAAGATCGGATTTAGTTTTGTTCCAGTTGTAGTAGCAGCTATGTTATTTGGAGCTTTGGAAGCAGGTGTTGTAGCAGCATTTGGAGATATCATTGGTGCCATGATGTTTCCAGTGGGAGCGTATTTCCCTGGATTTACTCTTACTGCTTTTTTTCATGGTATCGTTTATGCAATGCTATTAAAAAAGAAAGCATCAACAGGCAGAATTATTCTAGCAGTGCTCATTGTACAGATTGCAGGCAGTTTGTTCTTGAATACGTATTGGATTTCCGTACTATATGGAAGCCCTTATTGGCCTTTATTCTTTACAAGAATTTATCAGACTTTTGTCATGTCATTTGTGCAGATAGCTGTAATTCTAGTATTGAATCATAATGTGATTCCAAGACTCAAAAATGTAATATAGAGAAATATAGAGTTGCCCTGTGAAAGCCATAGCTCACAGGGCTTCGTTTATAAAATGTACAATTGTTTTCATTGCAAAATACAAATTTTCGTAATAAAATCTACATAGAGACTACGAAGGAGGTTTAGAATGTGCCAATTCATAATTGCAAACAAGGGATTGCAGACATTTCTTGTGTACCTGTTAGAAAATGAGGAGGAAGTCGATCAGGCATGCTATGATATCGTTCATGACAAGCAGATTCCAGGACTTTTGCCTACATTTATTTCCACAAAAGAGAATAAGCGGTGCTTGAAATTTAATATTTCATCAAGAACCAGTTTAAATCATTTCTTTGATGGACCGGTTAGAAAGAAAGACTTTTTGCAGGTGTTTTCAAGTATAGCAGAGAATCTGAAACGCTGCGAAGAATACACATTAGACCCAAACAATATTCTTCTTGATAGCTCTTACATATATGTGAATAAAGTAACGAGGGAGGCGGATCTTCTCTATTGCCCAGTAATTTGGAAGAATAGTAGCGAAGACATAAAGAATCGTTTGAAAAGTGTAATATTAAAGCTTGATTATGCTTCTAGTGACAATGCATTACATGTGTCAAAAATTGTAAAATATCTAGAGCAAGAAAGCTCATTTTCATTTAAGGGCTTAAAAAGTTTATTGGAAGAGTTAAAAGCGGAACAAGTTCAAGAGCTTAGTAAACTGTTTCAAGCAGGAAAGATTAAGATGCCTACGATGAACCTGACACAAACAAAGCAGCCTGAACCAGCGCAGGAGAACTGGGTTGGCCCTGGACAGAAGAAGATTGGAAGCGAGGAAAACAATCCAAGACAGACGGAAGAATTATCAAGCAATAATATTTCAAAAGAGGATACATCGAAGAAATTAATAAAAGCTGTTTTGAAACGTGTAAAAACCGGCGA
>DBKX01000195.1:0-8488 GCA_002297865.1 Lachnoclostridium sp. UBA739 | reverse complement strand
TCTTGATTAGCAAGCAGGTGTTTAAGATAGGAACAGAAAAGAATTTTGTAGATTATTGTGTTAAGGATAATCCAGCAATCAGCCGTAGTCATGCCAATATAGTCATAGAAAACGAAGAGTATTACATCATGGACATGAATTCAAAAAACCACACATTCGTTAATGGACGGTTGTTAAGGGATGCAAAGAAGGTGAAATTAATTCACGGCAGCAGAATACTGCTTGCAGATGAGGAGTTTGAATTCCGTCTCGAATTATAACAGCTGGAGGTGTTTAGGAACTATTTAGCAGTTACAAAAACTGATGTTGTAGTGCCACCTGATTTTTACATGGGAGAAATAAAGAAAAATGCAGTCTATATGTTCTGTTCCGATGGCTTTCGCCATGAAATTACACCAGAGGAGATACAGGACTGTTTTTCCGATTAAAGATTATAAAAGTAATTGGTGATTTGACAGGACGTAATGCCAGACAAGGTGCGAAAAGAAGCAGAGCAGATGTGAAAAAGAGAAAAGAGCAGGAATTAGAATTTGCCAAGAGACGTAATCGCTCGTTCCAATGAGGCTAAGGTAAGTGGAAAACTTGCTAGGACGGAAAATATTATGGATGAGACTATGGTGCTTGGCAGTCAGGATACGGTTGTATTAATGGTGATGGAGGAAAGACTACAATTGTTGGTGCAAGCGTTATGAAGGAAAAATCAAGAATGTTTCAAGATAAGTTACGTAAGGGTGACGAGCCTTTAATATTACCAATTATAGCTTATTACGGAACTGGAAGATTATGGGATAACCATAGAGCAAAAAGAGAAAATTTAAATGATAATAATATAAAAAGTGCAAAAAATACAAGAAAAAATGGATACATTGATTGTATAGATGGAACTGCCAATCTAAAACTAATGAACGAATGGTTTCGAAATCAAACAATTCTAAAATATCAGTATCAAGAATTGGGTAAAGGAAAGGTATATGTACTAGAAGCAGTCTATAGTGCGATGGGACGATACTTTTCTGAAGTTACAGGATATACAGATGTAAAGATACAATATAGCATGCCTGATTTGGAGTTATTTGTGAATTATACAAATGAAAATAAAGTAACTAGATTGCCACTTAGACTTTTAAGTGCTGGATACAAAGGAACACTTAGTTTGATTGCAGATATAGCTTATAGAATGGCAATGTTAAATCCGTATTTAAAAGAAAATGTATTAACTAAGACAACGGGAATTATATTTATCGATAAGATTGACGAACTAAGAGAAACAAGTGATAAGGAAGTTTCAGGATGTAGGGTGAAATTAAAGCTGGAACGAATCCGTAAAGGGGTGAATGAATGATACCTATCAAAAAGGGAGTTGCACCTTCAGGACTTATTGCTTTAAAGAAAAAGGCTGATGCTAAGCATTTATCTCCCGAAAAAGCATATAAAAAACTTAAAAATTCGCTAAAGAAAAAAGTTATTACACAGCTAGTAGAAGAACAGGGTCACTTATGTGCTTATTGTATGTGTTCAATTCCACGTGGAGATGTTTCTAAATGAAACTGATAAGAAGACGGCATATGTTGGAATTATCATATGGTATCTAAAATCAATGATACAAGCGTTGGAGTCTGCATAATTAAAGGAAAATAAAAATGTTGATGCAATTTTTACATAGTAGTCTGTAAGTTAATTCTTATAGGCTATTTTTGACTTACAAATTTATTTTCTTTTACAACAAAAAAAAATTCTAAACGAAAATGTCAAATTCCCCTCAAAAATAAAATAAAATATATCAGAATGACATGGTTTCATATCGTATATGACAAAATAGCCATCGAAAATGCAAAAATACACGACCCATTACACCACGTACCTTCATTTTCTTCTACTTGACGAAGAAAGAAATACATGATAAACAAATAAGAAGAGCAACATTTTTTGTGAAAATTCTTTATGAAAATGGGAGAGGATATCATGAATTCCATAGTGGAAATACTTTTGACTGGTTTAATCGATCCATTAATATGGATAAAATCCATGTCAACGTTAGGAGTAAAAAGAAGTAGAATACAGTATGTTGTTGCCTTTGTTATATGCTATATACTGGTTATAGGAAAAGCATTTACAGCAACATACAGAAGCATGGGAGCAATAAGTACCTTGTTAACTGTTATATTGGCTGTGTATTTGTTCGCTGCTACTATTTTTTTGTTTGAAGGAAAATTCAGAGAAAAAGTACTATATGTTTGTATGCTTTGCAGTATTACATTAGCAACCGAGTTAATCGTAATGGGAAGTTTCCTGTTTTTTAAGCCTGATGCATTGGAAGTAATCATGCAAGATGGTTTGATGAATCTGATTAGTACCCTGATTGCTAAACTATTACTGATCATAAGCTGTTATTGGTTATTTAATAGAAAGAATTTAAAACTTTTCTATGAAAATGAAGAAATAGCTTCTTTATTACTGGTTAGTCTTGCTTTAGTAGTGGATGTTATGTTTAAGTACATGAGTAATAAATATACTACAAATGCGATGTTACTCTTTGCAATCATAGAAATTTTGTTCTTGTGGTATATTTTAAGCACATTGCTGGCGCTGAAGAAGAAAGATGATAAAATATATAAACTGAATCAGGAAGCCTGTAGTAATTTGGACAGGAGAGAAATGGTAAAGGATATAGACCATTTTAAACATGAATTTTCTACCTATGCATTTATGATGAAAAATTTATGGCACTGCAAGGAGTATGAGAAGTTAGAAGAGTACATGGACAATGTGTTTAAGGATGTACCCAAAGTAGAATTGATTTATGAACATCCCAATTTTGCTGTAAAAATTTTAATTAGTTTTTTGATGCAAATGGCAAAAAAGGCTGGAATCATGCTCCATATTCAAATAGAAATAGACGAATTTGGAATGCAGGACAAGGATATCTGTGCTATTTTTTATAGTCTCGTGTTGGAGGGATTACAAGAAGCAGTTAAAATTTCTTATCATGAACCAAGTGTGTCTTTAAAAGTTATGAGTTCAAATGCAGGTTATGTGATTCAATGTAATAGTGATTGTATCAGTGAAACCAATAAGAAAGATAATGAATTGGATGAGGTTATAAATGGAATTGTAGAAACACATAATGGTAAAGTTACAAGAGATTACATAAAAGGAAAGAAAGATAGGAACTGTCTTGCAAAAGTTTCTGTATTTATTCCGCTAGAATTGTAAAAGTAATGAATGTTGTCTCGAAAAATGAATAATGATATAATAGTACATACGATACGAGTCAACATGTAGAGAAATACGAAATCATGGAGAGGATGTCATGGAGTCCCTAATAGGAATATTTTTGACTGGTTTAATCGATCCGCTAATATGGATGAGATCCATGTCAATATTAAGTTATCGAAGAAGCAGAAAACAGTGTATAGGTGCTTTCTTTATCTGCTACATATTAGTTGTGGGAAAGGGATATACAGCGGCATATGAGGGCATGGAAACGATAAGTATGCTTTTTACAATAGCTTTGGCAGGATATCTTTTTGGAGCCACTATTTTTTTATTCGGAGGAAATGTGAAAGAGAAAGTACTGTACTCCATTATTTTCTTTTGTATTCTATTTGCTATAGAATTAATTGTAGTTGGATTCTGCTTGACAATACATATTGGTACCTTGGATGAAATAATCAATAATGGTATGATAAATTTAATTTGTAGCAGTGTAACGAAGGTGTTACAGGCAGTCATTTGTTATTGGGTATTTAATAAGAAAAAGCGGGGGAAATTTTTTGAAGAAAACAGAGAAGTAATAGCACTAATGGTTGTAACTTGTATTCTTGTAGTATATCTAATATTGGGAAAAGGACAAAGCCAGGAAAATAGAAATGTTGTTTTATTATTAGGAATCAGTATAATTCTTTCTCAGTGGTATATAATGAACTCCTCATTTTCATTCAAAAAGAAAGATAAGAGCATTATAGAATTAAATGAGGAAATAAGTTATACGAAGAAGCAAAAAGATTTATTAGCAGAAATAGAGCATTTTAAGCACAACTTTTCTTTCAATGTTATTATGATGAAAAATTTATTTTTTTATCAGGAATATGAGAGGTTTGGTAAATATATGGATGAAGCTTTTATTACTGTAGAGAAGGCATCATTATTATATAATCATTCCAATAGTGCTGTAAGGATTTTAATAAGTGGATTAATTAAAACAGCGAAACAGATGAAGATTCCTTTTACTGTTCGGAATCTAGTAAAAGAATTTGGCATGGATGATGGAGAGATTTGTTCTATTTTAAAAAATCTTGTAATGAATGGTTTAGAGGCAGCAGCTAAAGTTCCGTATGGCGAAGGACATGTATCTTTACAGATGCTTCTTACAGAATTTGGTTATGAAATTAGATGTATCAATGATTGTGTTGGAAGTGTTGATTTTAAAAAGACAACAAAGCAAGATAAGAAAAATCATGGATATGGTGTGGTGATTGTGGATAAAATCGTAGAAAGAAATCGTGGAAGTATCGAGAGAACATATACGAAGAAAGAACAAAAAGATGCAGGGTATGTTACAGTATCAATAAAGATTCGATTAAAGGAAAATAGATAAATGTATGTATTGGGAGTACATTGGTTAATCTTTGATTAACATAGAAGACAAAAGATAAAGCAGAGGAGGTAGAAGTTTGAAAAGGCTAGAACAGGTAGCAGTAAAAGTGGCTAGAAAGATTACAGAACAAAATGTAGATCAATCAGTCTGTTTCTTTTTTTTCTACCAGCCGAAAATAAACCAGAACTTAAAGAAGAGACTAAGAGAAACAAGGTGAAAGGCTTAAGCAGGAAAGGGAGTGTTTTTACTCCCTTTTCCAAACAGCTATAATATATGACAAGGAGAGAACATCGTGAGACCATTAAGAGTTTTTGTATGTGAAGATGATGAGGTTAGTTTAGCAATAAATCGCGTGATTTTAGAAGATTATCTGAAAAAAAATCAAATAAAAGCCAAGATTTCATATTGTTATAATTATAAGGAACAGGACGAAGAATTTTTAAAGGACATAGAGTTAGCAATTTTGGATATTGACTTAGAGAGAAGTATAGTAAATGGAATAGAATTAGCTAAGAAAATACTGAAACTGAATCCAGGCGCGGTATTTATTTTTATTACTGGTCATGAAGAATTTGCATTGGAGGCAGCGCAGATTCATTTAAGTGGTTTTCTAGCTAAGCCAGTAAATCAGTATGATTTTCAAGATGCATTAAAAAGATCAATTAAACAGGTGAATGGGCATCGTCTTACGAATAGGAATCATAATATTGCAAAATTTAATAATGGGAAAATTGTACTGCAGGAGAGAAGCATTATTAGCATCGAAAAACTGGCAAATACCCACGAAGTTGAAATTGTTACAACAGAAAAAAAGATTCAGACATATGACAGTATACGAGATATAGAAAAACGTCTATCGAGTAATTTGGTTAAATTAAACCGTTCCGTAATTGTGAATTTGTCTTACATATTTAATATAGAAAGTAATGCAGTTAATATGCGAGGCGGTATTACTTATGAAATATCTGCCCGTAATCAAAAAAGAGTGAAGAAAATATATGAAGAATATATAGAAAAAAATTAGTTTAAAAAACGAAAATGAAAAATAAGCGCATGTAAATGCAAAATATATCGAATTGTAAGGAAGTCATCAAACATAAAAATGCATTCTATGACACACTTGATCTAGCATTATCTATTTTAGTAGGGGATTTACAGCTAAAAGAAGTAAAATGTTTGCAGGAAAAAAAGTGGTTAGAGTCTAAAGCAATTGAGTAACTATAAGAATACCAGTAGCACCATTCTTAAGGGGCAGGTGCACTGACAAAAATCAGTTAATGCAACTGCCCAATTTTAATGTGCAGGAAAGTTCTGTGTGAGTCCTTTCCTATTAATTTAATCATTTAAATACGCTTCACATTCCTTAAGCACTAAAGCCATCGCAACCGTACCAGGAGCCCCAATGGTATTACGTTTCTCCACACAGTTTTTCATGCTAATCGCTTCATAGATATCTTCTTCAAATACAGGGCTGATTGCCTTGAATTCATCTAAAGTCATATCATCTAAAGATATATTTTTCTCAATACAGAATAATACTAACTGTCCAACAATACCGTGAGCATCACGGAATGGAATGCCGTGGTTTACAAGATAGTCAGCAGCATCCGTTGCATTGGTAAAGCCGTTCTTAGCACTGGCTTCCATGACATCTTTGTTAAATTTCATAGATGCTAACATTCCTGTAAATAGAACGATGCAGCCTTTTACTGTGTCAATTGCATCAAATGTTAATTCTTTATCTTCCTGCATATCTTTGTTATAAGCAAGTGGCAGTCCTTTCATCGTTGTTAAGATAGAAACTAAAGCCCCATAAACACGGCCAGTCTTACCACGAATTAACTCTGCAATATCTGGATTTTTCTTCTGAGGCATAATGCTAGAACCTGTGCTATAAGAATCATCAATATCAACAAACTGATATTCATTGGAGTTCCAGATACAGATTTCTTCACAAAAACGGCTTAAATGCATCATAATCGTAGAACATGCACTTAAAAGTTCAATGATATAATCACGGTCAGATACAGAATCCATACTGTTTAATGTAGGACCAGCAAACTCAAGTAAAGAAGCAGTCAGATTACGATCTAAAGGATATGTAGTACCAGCTAAAGCACCAGAACCAAGAGGACAGTAATTCATACGGTCATAAATGTCATGCATACGGGAACGGTCACGCTTAAACATTTCAAAATAAGCTCCCATGTGATGTGCGAGAGTAATTGGCTGTGCCTTTTGCAAATGCGTAAAACCAGGCATGAAAGTTTCTACGTTCTCTTTCATAATCGTATAAAGTTCTTTTAATAAATCCTTTAATAAAGCATCAATTTCTTTTACTTCATCTCGAGTGTAAAGTTTCATATCAAGAGCCACTTGGTCATTACGGCTTCTCCCAGTATGTAATTTCTTGCCGACGTCTCCGATTCGTTCAATCAGATGTGCTTCCACAAAACTGTGAATATCTTCGTGTTCACTGTCCAATACAAGAGAGCCATTGTCAATATCGGCTGAAATGCCTTGCAGACCTTTTATAATACTGTCTCTTTCCTCGGTATTTATAATTCCTTGCGCCGCAAGCATAGTTACATGTGCAATGCTGCCTTCGATATCTTGCTTATAAAATTTCTGATCAAAACTGATGGATGCATTAAAATTATGTACGAGCTGATTTGTTTCCTTTGTAAANNATCAAAAGAAATGGATGAATTAAAATGATCCGTTAATTGATCGGTTTCTTTAGCAAAACGTCCGCCCCAAAGTTTCATACTGTGTACCTCTTTTCGTAGTTTATTTTATTTGTATTCTACAATATCTTAACCGTTTTTTATAAGGATTGCAATAATATGTTGTAGAAAGAATAGGAATGGACGTATAATGAAATCCTAATGACAAACTATTAAGGAATGGGGATTGAAAATGAACAAATATTTTGAACGATTAAGGCCTTTTATGGAAAAGGCAATGGCGCTTCAGACAGCACTTACTTTATTTGAATGGGATAATGAGACCGGAGCACCGAAAGAAGCAGGAGAGTACACTTCTAAGGTGATTGGAACCTTATCCGATGAATATTACAAAACATATATTAATGATGATGTAAAATCTCTGTTAGACAAGCTTACAAGTAAACGTGAACAAGAAACCCTGTCAGATACAGAAAAAGCAATTGTCAATGAAATTGTGAAGATAGATAAACAGCTTAGACCAGTTCCACAGGAAGAGTACAAGGAGTTTTCTACCCTTACAGCAAAATCTACAGCCGTATGGGCCAAGGCAAAAGCGGATAACGATTATAAAAAGTTTTCTCCTGTGCTTGAAGAAATCGTGGAGTATCAGAAGAAATTCACTAGATACAGAAAGCATGGAAGACAAAAACTTTATGATATTCTGCTTAATGATTATGAACCGGGATTTAATATGGAAATGCTAGACATTTTCTTTGAGAAGATTAAGAAAGAGTTAGTTCCGTTTATTAAAGAAGTGGAAAAGAAAATGGATCAGGTAGAGAAGTCCTATGAGTATAGTATTTATCCAGTAGAAAAGCAGAAAGAATTCTGTAGCTGGATATCTTCTTACATGGGATTTAACTTTAACCGTGGCATTATTTCCGAAAGTGCCCATCCATTTACCACCAATCTTCACAATCATGATGTGCGATATACCAATCATTATGAAGAAAAGGGAATAGAAGACTCCATATTTTCAGCAATCCACGAGACGGGACATGCGTTATATGAACTTGGTGTAAAAGATGAGTTTACCTTAACGCCAGTCGGAACTGGAACTTCCATGGGAATGCATGAGAGCCAGTCTCGTTTCTGGGAAAATGTAATCGGTAAATCCGAAGAATTCTGGACCCCTATTTATGGCCGATTAGTAGATCTGTTC
>DBKX01000158.1:1395-10437 GCA_002297865.1 Lachnoclostridium sp. UBA739 | reverse complement strand
ACAAAGTTTGCTCTTAAATCTGCCATGATATCTTCGCTAGCACCTTGAGCAACTCCTAAAACGTGTTCACAAGCCCAAGATTGTTCTGCAGACTGTTCCTGGAATTTATCTGCCTTTGCTTTACAGATTGGACATTCTTCTGGTGCGTGATCTCCTTCGTGAACATAACCACATACTGAACATACATATTTTTTCATAATTGTTTTCCACCTTTCAAAGTTTATAATTTATTTAAATAAATAATAGTAATCATTACTGATATTGATATAATAATATATTTTATAATAAAAGTCAATAGTTTTTTGAAAAAACAAGACAGTATCATAAGTTCTTGATACTGTCTTATAAAGTATCAGGTAGGCCTTGTATCCTGCCTGATAAGCTTATATTTAGTTATATTAAAATTAGTGATTATCCTTACAATCCTTGCATACTCCATAAAAGTAGGTTACATGGCCTTCAATAGTCCCATCAAAATTAGAAGATGCCAGAACATTAATATGATCCAGTGAAGGAAGTTCAAGGTCTGTTACTTGGCCACATTTACGACAAACAAAGTGATAATGAGGTTTGGGATTCCCGTCATAGTGGTCACTTCCATCGTCACAGGAGATTTTCATTATTTCTCCTTGCTCTACTAAAAAGTTTAAGTTTCGGTATACAGTGCCTAAGCTAATGTTAGGATATTCTGTACGTAAGTCTTCGTAAACTTTAGCAGCAGTAGGATGCGAGTAAGTATGTTGTAAATAAGTCTTAATTGCTTCTCTTTGTTTACTATACTTTATTGTAGACAAAATCAATGCCCCTTTCTATAAATAGTAACTATTATTAGTTTATAAGAAATCATTAAAGTTGTCAATCGTTCCAGATGATAATATTTACATATTTCTTTCGTAAGTTACATGAAGAAGTTCATGCTCTCTTCCTTTTCACAGACCGTAAGAATACAATTGTGCAACAACTGGATTTTCTTCACTACGTTTAATAACGCTTGTTTTGCCAGTCTTATATAAGCCAGCAGCATAATCTGATTTCTCACAATTTACACAGTCACCACATAAGATACATAGGATTAGAATCTGTTTGTATTGACAGTTAAGGGCTTTCTGGTACTGATTTACAATTTGTTTGTTGGAATGAGAAATTAATTTGAATTTATAAAAAAGATAAATAATGTATAGCTTATATGGTATAATATAGAAAATATGATGATATGGCAGAGCCTGATGTCAAGGCTTAGACCTAAAAAAAACTTGATAAACCGAGAAAGATACACTATACTATGTATTTTATAAGGCGTATTTGTTAGCTTTATAAGATAGGTAACGAATTTCTTGATTTATTAATGAAAAGGAAAAGGGATTACTATGGCAAACAAAAAAAGAAAAAAAAGGAAAAATAAGGTCTTGTCAGTCTTTGGAGTTGCATTTAAGTTTACCTTTTTAATTCTGCTCGCTATTGTTCTAGTAGGTGGAGGCATATTTTATTTTAAATATGGAAGAGACATTCTTAAAATGCAGTCAGATGCAAAGAAGCTGGTAAGTGAATCAACAGTAGATACATTTAGACAGTCTCAGACAAGTACAGTATATGACTATAAGGGTGAGGAACTACTGACCTTGTCGGGAGAAAAAGATTTGTATTATCTAGCTTATGATGATATACCAGATTTTGCGAAAAAAGCAATGATTTCCATAGAGGATAAGAAGTTTACAACACATAAGGGTGTGGATTACAAGGCGATCGTTAGGGCAATGGTTGCTTACGTTAAGAATAAAGGAGAAATAAAGCAGGGGGCCAGTACTATTACTCAGCAGTTAGCTCGAAACATATTCTTAAATTATGAAGTAAGCTGGAGTCGAAAAATTAAGGAAATGTTTATCTCACTAGAACTGGAGAAAAAGTATTCTAAGTATCAGATATTAGAGTTTTATTTAAATAACATTTATTTTTCAAATGGTTATTATGGAATAGAAGCCGCAAGTAGAGGGTATTTCAATTGTTCTTCTAGCGAGCTTTCTTTATCACAGCTAGCCTATTTATGTGCTATACCGAATAACCCGACATTGTATAATCCAGTAAATAACCCCCAAAATACAATTAAAAGAAGAAACAGAATTCTTAAACAGATGCTTGAGGATGGCTGGATTGGACAATCTGAATATGATAAGGCTGTAAATGAAAAGATTACTCTTAATATTCAGAAACTTACGAAAGAAAATTATGTTACAACATTTGTTTTATATAGTGCAACAAGAGCATTAATGCAAGCAAATGGATTTAAGTTTGAGAACACATTTGAAACCACTGCGGATCAGGATGCTTACAATGAGCATTACGATGAAATGTATAATGAGTGTTCTAAGAGTTTATACAGTGGCGGATATCAGATTTACACATCTATTAATATGGAACATCAGAAAAAACTTCAGGAAGCAGTAGATGAAAAGTTAACTGGTTTTACAGACGCTAATGATGAAGGAACCTACAAGATGCAGGGAGCAGCAGTTTCAGTAGATAATTCTACAGGACGCGTTGTAGCAATTGTAGGTGGTAGAAAGCAGGATACAGGTGGCTATACCTTAAATCGTGCATATCAGAGTTTCAGACAGCCAGGAAGTTCAATTAAACCTTTAGTTGTATACACACCTGCATTTGACAATGGATATACACCAGATAGCATCAAAAAAGATGCTAAATTTGAGGGTGGTCCAAGAAATTCAGGAGAAGTTTACCTTGGAAATATAACATTACGAACAGCAGTTGCCAAATCTAAGAATACAGTTGCATGGAAATTATTTGAGGAACTTTCACCAACAGTTGGGTTATCCTATCTAAAGAATATGAATTTCCAGAAAATTGTCTCAAAGGATTATACGGCAGCAGCATCCTTAGGTGGTTTAACTTATGGTGTTAGCCCATTGGAAATGGTTTCAGGTTTTGCGACAATTGAAAATGACGGTATCTATCGAGAACCGACTTGTATTATAAAGATTACAAATGCAGAAGGAAAAGAAATTGTTTCGGATGAAATAGAGGAAAAGACAATTTATACACAAAATGCAGCTCGTATGATGGTGAGTTGTCTGGAAAGTGTTATGACTGAGGGAACTGGTGCAGGTCTTAGATTGCAGGGAATATCTTGTGCTGGTAAGACAGGTACAACAAATGATAAGAAAGATGGATGGTTTGTTGGATTCACACCTTACTATACAACAGGTGTATGGGTTGGCTATGATAATCCAACGTCAATTCAGGACTTAACAGGTTCTAGTTACCCAGGAGCTATATGGAATGAATATATGACTTGGGCAAATGAAGGATTAGATGATATCGGATTTAAAGATTATAAAGGAGCATCTTCTAATAAAGGGAATACTTCTCAGCCAAAAGAAGAGTCTGATAAGGAAGATGAGGAGGAAACTAACGAAGAGGAGACAGAGGTTAAGCCAAGTGAAGATGTGGGTGAAGATGAAGATAAAGATAAGAAGCCACCAGTCACACAAGCACCGAAGCCTTCTAAACCAGTGCCTTCTAAGAAACCAAGTCAAAATAATGATTCAAATGATGATTCAGAAGACTACGGTGGAGATGATACTCCAGATCAAGATCCAGGTTGGGATGAGGATGAAAACAATCAACCAGGTGATGCACCGGAAGTAGATCCGCCAGAAGAGGATGAACCAGAAGATAATGGAGATGCAGTAGAAGCAGAGTAATAAAAAAGCTGTACACAACTGATTTCATCAGTTGTGTACAGCTTTTTTGCAGATATATAAAATTATCGTTGATGATATTTCTTTAATACATTCTGAATGCGTTCTGTAGGATTTAGTAAGTCACTAATAGACGCATCATGATTTAATGTATCAATTAATAATGCAATATATTTGCTCATATCAACACTGATATAGTACTCTTTTGTTAATAACTCTTCAGGTTGATATACAAGGTTTGTTGTTAATACTTTGTATATCAGTCCGTCTTCGTAAGCTTTATCAAATTTTTCTAAGCCGTTAGTAAATAGACCAAAAGTACATGCGACAAAGATTCGTCCAGCTTTACGGCGTTTCAATTCAGTTGCAACGTCAATCATGCTGTCACCAGATGAAATCATATCATCGATAATAAGCATATCTTTTCCTTCGATGTCAGTTCCTAAGAACTCATGTGCAACGATAGGATTACGTCCGTCTACAATTTTAGTATAATCTCTTCTCTTATAGAACATACCCATATCTACACCTAATACGTTAGCGTAGTATACAGCACGAGACATACCACCTTCATCAGGGCTGATTACCATCATGTGTTCAGAATCCATCTTGATATCTGGAACATTTTTTAGTAGAGCCTTAATAAATTGATAAGTAGGCTGGACAGTTTCAAAACTTTTTAGAGGAATGGAGTTCTGAACTCTTGGATCGTGTGCATCAAATGTGATGATACTTTCAACGCCCATATTTGTTAACTCTTGAAGCGCTAATGCACAATCTAAGGATTCTCTTGAACTACGTTTATGCTGTCTGCTTTCGTATAAGAAAGGCATAATTACTGTAATTCTACGAGCTTTTCCACCAACGGCTGCAATGATTCTCTTCAAATCTTGATAGTGGTCATCTGGTGACATATGGTTTGTATGGCCACAAACACTGTAAGTTAAACTGTGATTACATACGTCAACAATTAAGTACAAGTCTGAACCGCGAACAGATTCTTTAATAACGCCTTTTGCTTCTCCGGAACCAAAACGTGGACAAGATGCTTCAAGTAAATAAGAATCTCTTTGATATCCTGCGAATGCAATTGTAGTCTTGTGCTCGTTATTGCGATCGTTTCTCCAGTCTACAATATAGTCGTTTACCTTGCTGCCTAAACTTTGGCTACTTTCAAGAGCGATGATTCCTAGCGTTCCAACAGGTATGGTGTTAAAAATTTTTTCTTGTTGTGACATTGCATTTCCTCCATAAACATAAATATATTAAGTTAAAATTAATAGTTCTCTAAATAAGTAAGAATATCCAGTTATATTTTATAACATTTTCCTTTTATTACGTCAAGGTGCAATTACTTTTTTTAACCGAATATCATCTCCAACTATTTTTAATAATTTGTAATTACTTGTAATACGGGAGAAGACACGTTCATTATATAACCGCTTCATATCTTCAATTGATAAGTTGGTTGAAATAATAGTAGATTTGCGACTTAAATATCGTTCATTAATAATTAGATAGAGCTGAGAGGAAATGAAACCGCTATTTAGTTCAGTGCCTAAATCGTCTATAATCAGTAAGTCGCAGTTCATGATTCCACTAAATTGTTCTTCCACCTCATAAGTTTCTTTTGATTTATCAAATGTATGCTTTTCTAAAATGCTGAATAACTGGAAGGCAGTTAGATAGATTACTGTATGAGCGGTGTTTAATAATTCGCGGGCAATACAGTTTGTTAAAAAAGTCTTTCCGACACCAGGATTCCCATATATAAGCAAATTATCATATGAATCATTAAAGTTTTTAATAAAGGAAATACAATCAGCAACAACTTTTTTCATATTATCATACGGTGATAATTTGGTTGTTTCATCAATATAATTTTTATCATAGTAATCAAATGAAAAGGTATTAAAATTTTCAATTTCAATTGCCTTTTTTATATTTGATTGAGAATATAATAAGTCTACAATAGCCTGCTTAAAACATTGACATTTTTCTCGACCTACGTACCCCGTATCTTTGCAGATTGGACACTGATAGTCAGGAGTTAAATAATCTTTTGGAAAACCATGTGCTGTTAAGAGCGCCTCTTTTTCTGAGGACAGTTCCTTTATTTTATCCTTTAGTTTCTTAACCGCTTCCTGATCACCACTTAGTGCCAGTTTAGCAGAAGCGACGGACTGCTCTGCGATACTGGCATCAAAGTCGTGAAGCTGTGGAATTGCTTTATACGCAATTTCTTGTTTTTTCTCAAGAGCATGACGATTTGTTATCTGGCGTTCGTCATACTCTCGTAAGATTTTATTATACTGAAAGTTTTTTAGTCCCATAATCATGCTCCTGTTATACTATTTATTTAATAAGCGTTGTTCCAAATCAGATATATACTCTTTTGAATAATCTCGCTGCTGGAAGTTATTAAACTGGTTTTTAGGGTTTGGTTTGGGCTGATTTTGTTTTTGCACATTCTGAGCATATTGTTTTGAACGCTGAGAATGACTTGCATCAAGTGCATCAATATCAGCACGTGTTTTTACATTATGTTTATGCCAGTTCTCAATAATGCCATCTGTATATTTAAAATCAGGTTTTCCGGTGCGTAATAGGGCGCGGTTGCAAGCTTCAACAATGATGTTTACATCAAGACCATACTTTTGTGTCCATTTATCGATATATTGTTTTTCAATGGCACCTGGTTGACGGTTTAAACCAAATGCTTTGCTGATTGCCTGATAAGTTGTGTTGTACTTTGCAGAAGATGCTTCGGCTTTCTCTACAGAGTCAACCCCTTGCTCTGCCCAGGCTAGAGCGACAGCTTCAATGTAAGAAGCATTGCGTTTATTTTTAGATACACAGTAATCATATAGATGCATAATTAATTCAGCAGAAAAATTAAGTGTTTCATATAAATAGCAGATTAACTGTACATCAGTTGGCGTTAACAATCGTTCCAAATATATTTCAATAATATTCATAAGCCACTTTATCTCATCCGTATTTGTCAATTCTGCAATCTGTGCCTCTGTATAAGTCGGGCGTTCAATTATCTGTTTTGGTTCCGGGGCAACAGTAGCAGCTGATTCAGATGAAAAGTCGCTATTGCCGTATTTAATTTCCTCAGCTACACGTTGTGAATTGTTTGCAGGAAGAGCTTCAGAAAGGGGTTCCTGTTCCGTTCCTTTTGCCTCTAATAGAATGATTTCTGTAATGTGTCCATCCTGATCCTTATTCAAGGTAACAAGTCCTTCCTTTGACCAGTAATTAAGTGCACGTATAATATCTGTTTCCGTACTGTCTAAATGGTCAGCAACCTGGGATATTGCAAACGCCATAGTACCATCGGATAGGCATCTTAACAAGTAAATATATACTTTAACATATTCCCCATTTGCACGAGGCATATATGAATCAATGAATATATTAGAAATCACAGTTGTTTTCGCGATATGATTTGAATTTAATTGAATTGTATTCATCTTTACACCTCATCCATTTCTTAAGATTTATTGTTGTCATTATAGCATAGTTATGAAAATCTGCAAATAGCACAAAGATGGAATAACTGTCAAAAGAATTAACATTGAAAATGTGGATAAAGTGGATAACTATGTTCTTAACTTTTCTCTTTCAAAATTAAAATTAGACAAGCCTTGATATTAAAGGGGTTTTAGGAAGTTGATGCTTAAGTTGGAAAATCCACAGAAAGTCAAAAAAAAATCCACAACCTTATCAAATTAGAAATGTTGATAAAGTTGTGGATAAAGTGGATAACTATTTTGAAACTAAATCCTCACCAATTAATACAACGTCTCCAGCGCCCATAGTTATTAACATATCGCCGTTAGTGCATTTTCCTTTGACAAATTCTTCAATCTCCTTAAATGTCGGGAAATAGTACACTTCTGTACCGAGTGCTTCTAGTCGTGTAACAATATCTCGTGAAGAAATGTCCCCAGGGTCCTTTTCTCGGGCAGCATAGATGTCAGCAAGAATTACCTTATCTGCGTGAGAGAGAGCCCCTGCAAAATCGTCTAAAAATGCTCTTGTTCTAGAATAGGTGTGTGGCTGGAAAATTACCCACAAATCTTTATGTGGATAATTATGAGCAGATTTTAAAGTTGCTTCTATTTCTGTTGGATGATGTGCATAATCATCAATAACAGTTACGCCATTAAATTCACCTTTCTTTTGAAAACGTCTTTCTGTGCCTGTAAATTGGAAAAGGCCTTCTTTTATGTGTTCAAGAGGAATATTCAACTCAAGACTAAGAGCGATTGCAGCTAATGAATTTGATACATTGTGCTCTCCTACCACACTCAGTTGAATTTTATCCACAAAGACATCCTTCTTATATAGGTCATAACATCCTCTGCCAAGAGTATCATATTGAATATTCTGTGCATTATAATTAAATTCTTTGGAATTCATGCCATAAGTGACAACATTACATTGCAAATCTTCAACAAATTTTTTATAATCAGAAATATCAGAGTTAATGACTAATAAACCATCCTTTGGAATTCGTTTTGCAAATTCATGAAAAGAATGTCTGATATCATCTAAATCCTTAAAGAAGTCCAAATGATCAGCTTCAATATTTAAGATAATACCAGCTGTTGGATAAAACTTAAGAAAACTATTCGTATATTCGCAAGCTTCTGTGATGAAATTTTCAGATTTACCAACACGAATATTTCCGTTAATAACATCAAGTATTCCGCCGATAGATATAGTAGGGTCTAAATTTCCGCTTAAGAAAATATGTGAGAGCATGGATGTTGTAGTTGTTTTTCCATGAGTACCTGATATGTTAATGGCATTTTCATAGTTTTTCATGACTTGCCCTACCATCTCAGCACGATCCATCATAGGAATTCCAGAATTTTTAGAAGCGATAAATTCCGGGTTATCTTTACTGATAGCAGCAGTGTATACAATTAAATCAATATCTTTTGTTATATTTGCTTCACTTTGTCCATATACTATATGTATACCAAGTGATTGCAAATGATTAGTAATTTTTGATGGTTGCATATCGGAACCCGAGATGGTAAATCCGTAAGAGTGAAGCAATTCAGCGAAACCGCTCATGCTGATACCGCCGATTCCGATAAAATGAATGTGAATTGGCCGTGTGAAATCAATTTTATACATAAATATCCTTCCTATCTTATCTTTATAATGTTATTATGAACGTTCTAAAGATATTATAATCAATTAACATAAAAATACAAACATATTTTCATCTATATTTAGGTATATTTAGTTTGACATGGGACTCGTTTCATATTAGTATTTTTAATATTTATATAATTTGCTATAG
>DBKX01000158.1:0-1387 GCA_002297865.1 Lachnoclostridium sp. UBA739 | reverse complement strand
GAAAATTATTCACATTTGTATAAAATAATGGTATAATATATGCATTAAACAACAAGGGGGGATTGCGTGATTAAGAAGGAAATGATTGCAATGTTACTTGCAGGGGGACAAGGCTCCAGACTTGGGGTTTTAACAGCAAAAGTTGCAAAACCAGCCGTTGCTTTTGGAGGAAAGTACCGTATTATCGATTTTCCTTTAAGCAACTGTATCAACTCAGGAGTTGACACCGTAGGTGTACTCACCCAATATCAACCATTACGTTTAAATACACATATAGGTATAGGTATTCCATGGGATTTGGATAAAAATATAGGTGGAGTTTCAATCTTGCCACCATATGAAAAGAGTACGAATAGTGAGTGGTACACCGGAACAGCGAATGCAATTTTCCAGAATCTTGAGTATATGGAATATTATAATCCGGATTATGTGCTGATTTTAGGTGGAGACCACATTTATAAGATGGATTATGAAATCTTGCTTCAATATCACAAAGAAAAGAAAGCAGATATTACATTGGCCACTATCCCGGTTCCAATAGAAGAGGCAAGTCGATTTGGAGTCGTTATTACCAATGAGGACAAACGCATATTAGAATTTGAAGAAAAGCCACCAAAACCAAGAAGTAACTTGGCATCAATGGGAATATACATATTTAGCTGGCCTCTTTTAAAAGAAGCACTTTTAGCATTAAAAGATCAGCCAAGCTGTGATTTTGGAAAACATATTATTCCATACTGTCATGAAAAGGGAAGCAGAATATTTGCTTATGAGTATACAGGATATTGGAAAGATGTCGGTACACTTGGTTCTTATTGGGAATCCAATATGGAATTAATTGATTTGGTACCAGAGTTTAATTTGTATGAAGAGTTTTGGAAGATATATACCAAGACTGAGAAGATTCCACCACAATATATTGCTGATACTGCTGTTATTGATAAGGCAATTATTGGCGAATCAGCTGAGATTTATGGAGAAGTCCATAATTCTGTAATTGGATCTGGGGTTTATATAGCGCCAGGTGCTGTTGTGCGGGATTCTATTATTATGTCTTCTGCATCTATTGGAGAACGTACTATTGTGAATAAAGCAATAATTGCAGAAAATGTACAAGTAGGTGCTGATTGTGAGTTAGGAATAGGGGAAGAAGTTCCTAATGTTGAAAAACCTGATATCTATTCGTTTGGATTAGTGACAATAGGAGAAGATTCAGTAATACCTGATAGAATTAAGATAGGTAAAAACACTGCCGTTTCTGGCGTTACTGCCTTTGAAGATTATAAGGATGGTATATTGGAAAGCGGTGGAACGTTAATCAAGGCAGGTGAAAAGCTATGAGGGCAATAGGAATAATTTTAGCTGGCGGTAATAGTGCGCGCATGAA
>DBKX01000271.1:2667-11834 GCA_002297865.1 Lachnoclostridium sp. UBA739 | reverse complement strand
GCAAGGGCTTCACAGGCAAAACCACCAACACCGCCAACACCGAAGATTGCTACTCGTTTGGCTGCAAGAGTTTGTAGAGTCTCTTTTCCTAATAATAGTTCGGTTCTTGTAAATTCTGTTTCCATTGTTGTTTCCTTTCAAAGTAAATTGTCACTAGAATATTATATCGAATGTGGGGGGAAATGCAAGGGGGGAGATGAAGAGAAGTATAGTGATGTTATTGCTTTACCTTATAATGTTAGCAGGCGACATTGACTTACCGTGTCTGTAAATTAAACTTAATAAAATATACATACTTAATTTGCAACTTTATATTATTAAGTATTTTCAAAATTATCTTGCTTTTCTTAAATCCCTGTATTATAATCATTAACAACGAACAAAGGCGTTCTAGAATCATTCGATTCCAGAACGCCTTTTTTTTAACTTATGGAAAAATTATTAGATTAATGCGAGGAGCCAAGAACCGCAAGAAGGAGGATTTACATGAATAAAGGGATGGAAGAATGTAAGCGAAGCCAGGCAGGCTTATACGACCCACGATTCGAACACGATAACTGTGGTATCGGTGCAATCGTGAATATTAAGGGTAAAAAAACACACAGTACCGTTGAGGGTGCATTAAAAATTGTTGAAAACTTAGAGCATCGTGCCGGAAAAGATGCAGAGGGAAAAACTGGTGATGGTGTTGGAATCTTACTACAGATTTCCCATAAGTTCTTTTCAAAAGCAGCAAAGGAAATGAACATAGAGTTAGGTGGAGAAAGAGAGTATGGTGTCGGCATGTTCTTCTTTCCGCAAGATGAATTAAGCAGGAGACAGGCAATGAAAATGTTTGAAATCATTGTGGAAAAAGAAGGATTATCTTTACTTGGCTGGAGGGAAGTTCCAACTTATCCAGAAATCTTAGGTTCCACTGCATTAGAATGTATGCCATGCATTTTGCAGTGCTTTATCAAAAAGCCAAAGAATGTGGCAAAAGGATTAGATTTTGATAGAAAACTATACATTGCAAGAAGAATTTTCGAACAAAGTAATGATGATACTTATGTGGTTTCGTTGTCCAGCAGAACAATTGTGTACAAAGGAATGTTTTTAGTTGGTCAGTTACGTTCCTTCTTCCATGATTTACAGGATAAGGATTATGAATCAGCAATCGCCATGGTTCACTCCCGTTTCAGTACCAATACACAGCCAAGCTGGCAGAGAGCACATCCAAACCGTTTTATTGTACATAATGGAGAGATTAATACAATACGTGGTAATGCAGATAAAATGCTTGCTCGTGAAGAAACCATGGAATCAGTGCATTTAAAAGGAGAGCTCCACAAAGTACTTCCTGTTGTAAATACAGAAGGTTCTGACTCTGCAATGCTTGATAATACATTAGAGTTCCTTGTTATGAGTGGAATGGAACTTCCATTAGCAGTTATGATTACAATTCCAGAACCATGGTACAATAACAAATATATTTCACAGGATAAGAAAGATTTCTATCAATACTATGAGACTATGATGGAAGCCTGGGATGGTCCAGCATCCATTCTTTTCTCCGATGGTGACCAGATGGGTGCAATCCTTGACCGAAACGGATTACGTCCTTCTCGTTATTATGTGACAACAGATGATCAGGTAATCTTATCTTCTGAAGTTGGTGTCTTAGACATTCCAGCAGAAAAGATAGTGAAAAAGGCAAGATTAAGACCAGGAAAAATGCTGCTAATTGATACGGTAAAAGGTGAAATTATAGACGATGATGACATCAAGAGCCGTTACGCATCCAGTCAGCCTTTTGGAGAATGGTTAGATGCTAATTTAGTGCATTTAAAAGATTTGAAGATTCCAAACGAAAAAGTGGAAGAGTACAGTGATGAGGAAAGAGCTCGAATTCAGAAAGCATTTGGCTATACATACGAAGAAATCAAAGATTCCATTATTCCGATGGCTATAAATGGAGGAGAACCAACTGCTGCAATGGGAATGGACGGTGCGATTCCAGTACTTTCTGATAAGCCACAGCCATTATTTAATTATTTTAGACAGTTATTTGCCCAGGTAACCAATCCACCAATTGACGCGATTCGAGAAAAGATTGTAACCTCTACCGCTGTTTACATTGGAGAAGATGGAAATCTGTTAGAGCAGAAACCTGAAAACTGTCATGTATTAAGAGTAAATAATCCAATCTTAACCAACACAGACTTGCTTAAGATTAAAAATATGAAGGTAGAAGGATTTAAAGTGGAAGTAATTTCAATTTTATTCTACAAAAATACTTCCTTAGCAAAAGCCATTGACCGCTTATTTGTGGAAGCGGATCGTGCTTATAAAGACGGAGCAAACATTTTGATTCTGAGCGATCGCGGAGTAGACGAAAACCATGTTCCAATTCCTTCATTGCTTGCTATTTCAGCATTGCAGCAACATTTAGTTCGTACAAAGAAAAGAACAAGTGTGGCAATGATTCTGGAAAGTGCAGAACCTAGAGAAGTGCATCATTTTGCAACCTTATTAGGATATGGTGTCTGTGCTGTCAATCCTTATCTAGCACAGGATACCATCAAAGAAATGATTGATAAAAATATGCTGAACAAAGATTACTATGCTGCAGTGGAAGATTACAACAAAGCGGTTATTTCCGGTATTGTGAAAATTGCTTCCAAAATGGGTATTTCTACAATTCAGTCCTATCAGGGTTCTAAAATATTTGAAGCAATCGGCTTAAGCAAAGATGTTATTGACCGTTATTTCACAGGAACAGTGAGCCGTATCGGTGGTATCGATATTAACGATATTGAAAAACAGGTGGACGATTTACATACGAAAGCATTTGACCCATTAGGTTTAGATGTTGATTTGAACTTAGAGACAACGGGAAGTCATAAATTAAGAAGCGGTGCAGACAAAGAAGAACATTTGTATAATCCACAGACCATACATTTATTGCAGATGGCTACACGCACTGGTAATTATGACATGTTTAAAGAATATACTTCTTGTATTGATAAAGAAGAAGGGTGCATCAATTTACGTGGATTACTTGACTTTGATTATCCAGAAAAGGGCATTGATATTAAAGAAGTAGAAAGTGTGGATTCCATTGTAAAACGATTTAAGACAGGCGCCATGTCCTACGGTTCTATTTCTCAGGAAGCTCATGAGACCTTAGCAATAGCAATGAATCATTTAGGTGGAAAATCCAATACTGGTGAAGGTGGAGAGAGTCTGGAACGTTTAAAGAGTGCTGGTAGTAAAGTAGACCGCTGTTCTGCAATTAAACAAGTTGCTTCCGGTCGTTTTGGTGTAGATTCCAGATATTTAGTCAGTGCAAAAGAAATTCAGATTAAGATGGCACAGGGAGCAAAACCAGGTGAAGGTGGACATTTACCAGGAGGAAAGGTATATCCTTGGATTGCCAAAACAAGAAATTCAACGCCAGGTGTGAGCTTAATTTCCCCACCACCTCATCATGATATCTATTCCATCGAGGATTTGGCACAGTTAATTTACGACTTAAAGAACTCCAATACCAATGCAAGAATATCTGTTAAATTAGTTTCTGAGGCTGGTGTTGGTACGGTTGCAGCAGGTGTTGCCAAGGCGGGAGCAGGAGTTATCCTTATCTCTGGTTATGATGGCGGTACTGGTGCAGCTCCTAAGAGTTCCATTCACAATGCTGGTCTTCCTTGGGAACTTGGTTTGGCAGAAACACACCAGACGCTTATGATGAATGGCCTTCGTAATAAGGTTGTAATTGAAACAGATGGTAAATTGATGAGTGGTCGTGACGTAGCAATTGCAGCAATGTTGGGTGCAGAAGAATTTGGTTTTGCAACAGCTCCTTTAGTATCCTTAGGATGTGTCATGATGCGTGTCTGTAACTTGGATACATGTCCAGTGGGAATTGCAACACAGAATCCAGAGCTTCGTAAGAGATTTAAGGGAAAACCAGAGTATGTAGAAAACTTTATGCGTTTTGTCGCTCAGGAATTGCGAGAATATATGGCTAAGTTAGGTGTAAAGACAGTAGGCGATCTAGTAGGACGTACGGACTTGTTAAAACGCCGTCACGTTGGAAACAAATTTGCTGAGAAAGTGGATTTATCCGCAATTCTATCCAATGATTTTGATGATAAGGCAAATAATAAATTTAATCCAGCACAGGTTTATGACTTCCATTTAGAAAATACAATTGACGAGTCAGTATTTTTAAAGAAATTTAAAAATAACCTGGCTACAGGTCAGAAGAAGACAATTGAAGTAAATGTTTCCAATACAGACCGTGCCCTAGGAACCATCTTTGGTGCTGAGATTACAAGGCATTTTGATAATACATTAGAAGAAGACACCTTTACCATCAAATGTAATGGTGCTGGTGGACAGAGTTTTGGAGCTTTCATTCCAAAGGGTCTTACATTAGAACTTTGCGGTGACAGCAACGATTATTTAGGAAAAGGTCTTTCCGGTGGTAAGATTGTAGTGTACCCTCCAAAAGGAACTACATTTAAGGCAGAAGAAAATATAATCATCGGTAACGTTGCATTATACGGTGCCACAAGTGGTAAGGCATTTATTAATGGTGTGGCAGGAGAACGTTTCTGTGTTCGGAATTCAGGTGCCACAGCGGTAGTAGAAGGTGTCGGCGACCATGGCTGTGAGTATATGACAGGTGGACGGGTTGCTGTGCTTGGTGCGACGGGTAAAAACTTCGCAGCCGGTATGTCAGGTGGTATTGCTTATGTACTTGATGAAGAAAGTGATTTATACCTAAAACTGAATAAGGAGCTTGTTTCTACAGAAGCCGTTACGGATAAGTATGATGTGTTAGAATTAAAGACTATGATTCAGGAACATGTAGAATGTACTAATTCAGAGAAAGGAAAAGAAATCTTAGAGCATTTTAAAGATTATCTTCCTAAGTTTAAGAAAATCATTCCACATGATTATAAGCGCATGCAGAAAACAATTGTTCAGATGGAAGAAAAAGGATTGTCAAGTGAACAGGCGCAAATCGAAGCATTTTATTCTAACATAAGAAAATAAGGAGGGGCTATAGTATGGGTAAACCAACTGGATTTTTAGAATATGAGAGAAAAAACAGCACAGCAGTTGAACCAAAGGAACGTATCAAAAACTTTTGTGAATTTCACATTCCATTGTCAGAGGAAGAGCGGACAGAGCAGGCTGCAAGATGTATGAATTGTGGTGTTCCATTTTGCCAATCTGGAATGTTAATTGGAGGAATGGCTTCAGGCTGTCCTCTTAATAACCTGATTCCAGAGTGGAATGATTTATTATATACAAACAACTTTGAACAGGCATTACATCGTCTGCAAAAAACCAATAATTTTCCAGAGTTTACTTCTCGTGTCTGCCCATCTCCTTGCGAGGCAGCATGTACTTGTGGACTCAACGGAAACCCAGTTTCTATCAAAGAAAATGAAAATTATATTATTGAACACGCTTATGAAAAGGGTTACATAAAACCGAACCCTCCAAAGGTAAGAACAGGTAAGAAAGTTGCTATCGTAGGATCTGGCCCTTCTGGACTTGCAGCTGCAGACCAGTTAAACAAGAGAGGACATTCTGTAACCGTNNGTATTTGAAAGAAATGATAGAATTGGCGGACTTTTGATGTACGGAATTCCTAATATGAAATTGGAAAAGCACGTGATTGACCGTAAAGTGAATCTGATGAAAGAAGAAGGGGTTACCTTCTTAACCAATGCAGATGTTGGTAAGAATGTTAAGGCTGAAAAGCTCCTAAAAGAATACGACAGCGTCATTTTATGCTGTGGTGCTTCCAATCCAAGAGATATTAAAGTTCCAGGAAGAGATGCCAATGGAATTTATTTTGCAGTAGACTTTTTAACTAGAACAACAAAGAGCTTATTGGATTCTGAGTTTAAAGATAACAGTTTTATTCCTTGCAAGGATAAAAATGTTCTTGTAATTGGCGGTGGTGATACTGGAAATGATTGTGTTGGCTCTAGCATCCGACTTGGTGCAAAGAGTGTCATTCAATTAGAAATGATGCCAAAACTTCCAGAAGAGAGATTAGACAGTAACCCATGGCCAGAGTGGCCTAGAGTCTTAAAAACAGACTATGGTCAAGAAGAAGCCATTGCTACCTTTGGCGGTGACCCTCGTATTTATCAGACAACGGTAAAAGAGTTTGTAAAGGACGAAAAAGGAAATGTCTGTAAGGCAAAATGTATTAAGTTAGAGAGCAAGAAGGATGAAAAGACAGGTCGTATGATGATGGTGGAAGTGCCAGGAACAGAGTATGAACTGGATGTGGATGTTGTCCTGATTGCTGCCGGATTCTTAGGATCTCAGCCATATGTGTCAAAGGCGTTTCATGTAGCACTCAATGAGAGAACCAACGTGCTGACGGATGCAGGAAAATATGCAACAAGTACAGAAAATGTATTTGCTGCAGGTGATATGCATCGTGGACAGTCGCTAGTTGTCTGGGCAATTCGGGAAGGCAGAGAAGTTGCGAAAGCGGTGGATGCGCATTTGATAGGGTATTCTAATTTGGCTTAAGCAATCCTTAAACGGTAAATATTAATTAAAAAATGAAGTATTTGCACTCTTCTCTTATGGTAGTGAGTGAATGTATAAGAGAGGAGTGCGAATATAAAGGCAGTTATATAATTTTCTACAAACAGAACATTCTTTTACATGATCTTCAATCATATCTTTTGATTTTTTTCTTCCATTTAAAATTTTTCAAGGTGAACGAATTAGAAACTATAAGATAGCAAAAAACGAATAAGAGTCCGCAAGTTTTGGTGAGAAATCACTCTGTATTACTGGTACCATTAGAGTATATTGATACAAGTATAATGAATAAGGAGGGAATCAATATGCAGCTATCATCCTTATTGTCGGATGGAATGGTATTACAGAGAGAAACAACAAACCTTATTTGGGGGTATACAAATCCCAATGAACATATAAAAGGTACTTTTGATGAGAAGGTTTTAAAAGGAACGGCAGATGAAGAGGGATACTTCGAATTAGCTTTGCCTGAACTGCCAGCAGGTGGACCTTATGTACTTACTATAACGGCAGATGAAACAAGAACCATACAGGATGTAATGGTAGGGGATGTATTCTTATTAGGTGGACAGTCCAATATGGAACTGCCATTAAATAGAACAGTGGAATTATTTCGAGAAGAACTTGCAAAGACAGACGAACCAGATATCCGTATGTTTGAAGTGCCAAAAGAGTATGACTTTCTAAAAGAGAGACAGGACATAGAAAAAGGAAATTGGATAAAAGCGACTGGAGAAGCGTTATATGCATTTAGTGCAGCAGGTTATTTTACAGCAAAAGACTTAAAGGACAGATATGGTATTCCAATTGGACTTATACAAACTGCGGTAGGTGGTACGCCAGCAAAATCCTGGTGCAGTGAAGCCACAATCAGGCGTATGGGATATTACATAGACGAACTTAATTTGTGTAAAAAACCAGGCTATACCAGTCAAGTGGAAGAAATGGAACAAGCTAGAGAACAGCAGTGGTATAAAGAAGCCAGAGAATCTTTTGATGGAATGCCTCTTAAGAAAGGAACTGTAAGAATTCCAGGAATCTGGCGAGAGGACGAATTGGCAAACTTTCATGGAACGGTGCGTTTAACAAAACAGTTCCATGTGAAGAAGGACGAGGCAGACAAACCAGCAGAAATCATATTAGGTACCATTAATGATGCAGATGTGGTTTATATTAATGGAATCTATATTGGTGAAACAGGCTATAAATATCCTCCAAGATTTTATCCTATTCCGAAAGGAGTTTTAAAGGAAGGTGTGAATACCGTTGAGATTCATTTAAGTGTTTATCGTGAACATGGCGGTTTTATGCCGGGAAAACAGTATTGCATCCGTCTTGGAGAGCAACAGGACGTATTTATTAGGTTAGGAGGCGATTGGGAGTATGAATTAATGAAACCGATGCAGGTGCTGCCAGATACTACATTCTTTACATACTACCCTGCTGCTTTGTATAACGGGATGCTTTCCTCAGTCCGAAAATGGAATTACAAGGCCTTTTTATACTATCAAGGAGAATCCAACACAACCTTACCAGAACGCTATGTCGAGGAGATGGAAGCACTCATTGCTGACTGGCGAGCATTATTTAAGCAAGAGCTGCCATTTATCTATGTCCAGCTTGCAGGTTTTTCGGATGGAGTCGAAGAAGGTCAAGGAACAGAGTGGGCAGTATTTAGAGAGTGCCAGGAACGGACTCTTCAAGTAGAAAATACCGCAATGATCGTGGCATATGATATTGGGGAATATAATGATCTGCATCCTTTAGATAAAAAGACACTAGGACAAAGAATTGCCAGGGCAATTCGAAACATGGTATATGGAGAAGAAATTATATATGAAGGACCAAAAGTTTCCGATATTAAAATAGATGGAATGGGAAAGATTCATATTCATTTTATATCAGTTGGCACAGGACTTACTATGAGAGGCAGAGAAATCTGTGAAGTAGAAATGAAAGGCGAAAACGGAGGGTATTATCCAGCACATGCAGTTGTAGAGGGCGAGGAATTGATTGTAGATTCTGCCAGGATAAAAGAACCAAAGGGAGTTCGTTATGCATGGAGAGACTGCCCAATGAATGCAAATTTGTATAATAAAGAAGGGTTGCCTGCATTGCCATTTTGCAGGGAGTGGGAATAGATGATGAGAGAAAAAACATTTGAACTTTTTAAAGATGGGACATGTGCCTCAATCATAGTGGAAACAGAAGAATACGAAGGGGTACGAAAAATAGCAGAAAAATCAGCCAAGGATATGTATCAGATAACAGGAGTTTTACCAGACATTGTAACAGAAAAAACTGAAAAAAGTTCAAACATGGTCTTGTATACTACTGTTGGTAAGGGTAATCTACTAGAACAGTTATATAAACAAGGAAAAATAGATAGGAAAGACGTAAGTGGAAAGCGAGAAGTATATGGAATACAAATCGTAGAGCATCCATGGGAAGGAACAGAAAAACTGCTGGTTGTATATGGAAGTGAAAAACGAGGCACCATATACGGAATATTTGCTCTTTCCGAACAAATTGGTGTAAGTCCTCTGGTTTTCTGGGGAGACGCAAAGCCTAAGAAACAGGCGGAGATTGTTTTAGAGAGC
>DBKX01000271.1:0-2626 GCA_002297865.1 Lachnoclostridium sp. UBA739 | reverse complement strand
AAGAACCTTCTGTGAAATACCGTGGCTTCTTTATCAATGATGAGTGGCCATGTTTTGGAAACTGGACATTTTCTCATTTTGATGGATTTACGGCGAAAATGTATGATAAGGTATTCGAACTTTTGCTGCGTTTGAAAGGAAATTATCTATGGCCAGCAATGTGGTCCTCTTCTTTTGCGTTAGATGGTCCAGGTGAAGAGAGTGCGAAACTTGCCGATATGTATGGTGTTATCATGGGAAATTCCCATCATGAGCCTTGCCTTAGAGCCAGTGAAGAATGGGATATTTATCGTGGGGAAGATACTCCTTACGGAAATAAATGGAATTATGTTGCCAACAAGGAAGGACTTTTAAATTACTGGAGAGATGGATTGATTCGTAGCAGTCAATATGAAAATATTATTACAATGGGAATGCGTGGAGAACGTGACAGTGTCATGGAAGGAACCAAAACGCTTCAGGATAATATTGATGTATTAAAAGACATTATTACCGAACAGACCAAGCTGATTGAAACATATGGAGATAAGAATATGCCACGCCTTCTTGCCATCTATAAAGAGGTGGAGCGTTATTTTTATGGAGAGGGCGATATACCAGGATTTCGTAACTGGGAAGGACTGGATGATATAATCCTTATGTTTTGTGAAGACAATTATGGAAATATGCGAACATTGCCAGATAAGGACATGTTAACTCATAAGGGCGGTTTTGGCATGTACTATCATTTTGACTATCACGGTTCGCCAGTTTCTTATGAGTGGGTGAACAGTACACCACTTACAAAAGTATGGGAACAGATGACGGAATGCTATGAATATGGAGTTCGAGAAGTCTGGGTGGTAAATGCAGGAGATTTGAAAGGAAATGAGTTCCCATTATCTTATTTTATGAATCTTGCCTATGATTTTGATACTTGGGGCAGTTCCAACAAAGAAAGTGCCAGTCTTTTTACGAAGTAATGGTTAGAAATGCAATTTTATGGAAGAATTACATAGGAACAGACGGCTCAGTTAGCATCACTTCTTACGGTGGGAATCTGGCTTACGAACCTTAGAAAGCCAGAAGCATTACATAGTTATGTATATCATCCAGCACATTTTAGAGAAACAGATCGTATGTTAGAGAACACGAAATTGATTATAAAAACTTTGGATGAATTCAGACGAATCTTGCCAGAGGATTGTCAAGATGGGTATTATAGTATGATTTATTATCCACTTCGTAGTGCTATGAATTTAATGCAGATGCACCTATATGCAGGAAAAAATGAACATTATGCCAAACAAGGCAAGAAAATCGCTAATCAATATGCACATCTTGTTACGAAATCCATACAGCTTGATAAAGCTCTTGCAGAGGAATTTGCAACAGCATTTGATGGAAAATGGAAAGGCATGGAGATGGCCCAACACATTGGTTTTCGAAAATGGAATGAAGATGGATGCCGTTATCCATTAAGAATAAAAGTTGAACCATTTGACAGACCAAGACTTGTTGTGTCAAGATGTGAGGAAGAAGCAGTACATGTGAAAAATTATGGTCAGCCAGAACAAATCATCATTCGGGATTTCATGTATCCAGGAACTGAGTGGGTTGACATTGAAGTTGCCAACGATGGGATTGATAGCCTTCACTGTACCGTAAAAGCAAAGGAGTGTTCCTGGTTAAAGTTTAGCTGGGTAGAGCAGGAGATAGAAGAACAGGAAGTGTTACGTGTTACCTGTATTCCAGACAAATTGCCTAATGAGATGGAAAATGTTCAAGTTGAAATTACCGATGGAGATACAACAGTTGAATTGTCTATATTTGGACAGAAAAAAGATACTAGTCTGCTTCCCAATATGACATTTTATGAAAAAGATGGCATGGTAGCAATTCTTGCACATCATTATGCCAAGATGAACAATAGAGAATCAGGAGAATGGATGATATTGTCCGATTATGGGAAGAAAGGATGCGGATTAAAAGCAGAGCCTGTTACTAAGAATTTTCTAGCGGGAGAAGGTCCATCTCTAACTTACCGCATAATGGTAGAACAAACGGGTACGTACACGCTAGAAGTGTGGTCAGCACCATCTAATCCGTTAGAAGTAGGTGGAAGAATGGACTTTGCATTACGTGTAAACCAAGAAAACATACAACAAGTGGATTCTGTGCCTGAAGATTATGTGGGCGGTTCGCCAGAAAGTGAAGCATGGAGCAAAGGAGTTCTTAACCAGATTCATAAGACATCAATTGAGCTGACATTAAACAAAGGTGTAAATGAAATAGAGCTATATGCCATGGATGCAGGGTTTGTTTTAGAAGAACTTTTCATATACAGAATGGACATAAAAGTTCCAGAGTCTTATCTTGGCCCTTGCGAAAGCTGGCATACTAGATAATAGGCTAGAATGTAGATAGGGAGGAAATATAAGAGTGCGTAATAAGATAAAGGAGATATACGAGTTTTGTAAAGAACGCGGAAAAATTCAGTATTTGTATACCATTTGTATGCTGATACCATTGATTCTAACAGATAGCATTATATTATACACAGTAATTCAGTCTGCCAATGCTAAGAAACGGCATACTATGGAAAATATAGCAAGTGCGGTAAAATACAGCATGGTGAACCGAGTTG
>DBKX01000162.1:6170-11577 GCA_002297865.1 Lachnoclostridium sp. UBA739 | reverse complement strand
CAATACCCAGATGTGGAGGATATCTATACCTTATCACCACTGCAAAAAGGAATGATGTTCCATAACATTCAGAGTGGAAGCGGTACAGAGTACGTATTGCAGACCGTATATACATGGAATGGAATACTTCATAAGGATATTCTTAGACAGGCAACAGAACTGCTGGCTTGGCAGTATCAGGTGTTAAGAACGGCATTTGTAGATTACCGTTTTGTTTCCACACCATTACAAGTTGTATTGAAGGATAGAAAAATAGAATGGAACGAACACGATTTTACGGCACTAGATGAACAGTCCCAAGACGAGAACATGAAAAAACTTGTCAGGGAAGATGTGGAACGAGGATTTGATCTAATTGATGATGCATTGATGCGAATGGACGTAATCCAATATGCACAAGGAAAATATGATCTGATTGTTACGGCACATCACATTATTATGGATGGCTGGAGTTCTTCAGCGATTATAGGAAATCTAATCTCTTTATATATGAAACTGGAAAAAGGAATATCCTATGATGAGCTTAAACAAGAGATTACGGCAAAGAACCAGAACCAGAGTCAGTACAGTGATTACATCAACTGGATTGAGAAGCGCAGCAAGAAGACGGCAATGTCTTATTGGGGGAAATTGCTGGAAGGATATGAAGAATCCGCAGCCATTACGCCAGTCAGAAAACCAGAGAAGCAAAGCAGTAACATGATACGTGCTGATTATGAGGTAAGCACTGAACTGACAGAGAAGTTACGACAGACAGCCGCTGGCTGTAATGTAACGATTAACACTATTACAGAAACGGTATGGGGAATTCTGCTTCAAAAATATAATCATATAAATGATGTCGTATTCGGCAAGGTAGTATCAGGCCGTAATGCAGAAATTAGAAACATTGAGGAAATGACAGGATTATTCATTAATACTATCCCAGTAAGGGAAACGGTAACGGAAGAAACAAAGGTATCCGATCTGTTGTTAGCAATGCAGAATCAGTCAAATGAAAGTGGCAATTACGATTACTGTGCGCTTGCTGATATTCAGAGTGCAAGCGGTATTGGTGAGAACCTGGTTAAGACCTTGTATGTGTACGAGAATTACTACATCGACACGAATGTAGTAAGTCGGGATGATGCTGCTAATATGGAATTTACACTAGGCATGAAACAGGTAAGAGAGCAGACCAATTATGCATTAACTGTTAGTGTGAACATAACATTAGATACAATGCACTGGAATATAATGTACAATCCAAATGAATATGCAGAAGAAGAGATTCATGCTATCTATAGACGAATCCAGCTAATGCTTGAGCAGATTGCAAGAAATCCTGATATGCTCGTACAGGAATTGGAATTTGCACTAGAAGAGGAGCGTGAACAGATTCTAGGTCAGTTTAATCAAGAGCCAGTTCCTTATGAAGAAAATGTAGCAAAGCTCTGGAATGAGCAGGCTAAGATGATGCCAGATAAGACGGCTGTTATCTATGGGGAACAAAAACTTACGTATGAGGAGCTAGATGCACATGCCAATCAGATAGCCAAAGTGCTTGCTAAATATGGAATCTGTAAAGGGGAAAGTGTAGCATTCCTGGCAGATCCAGATGTAGAAACCATTGCATGGATATTAGGAATTGTGAAACATGGCTGTTCCTATGTAGCGATTGACAGCAGTTATCCAAAGAGCCGTATGCAATTTATGCTTAAGGACAGCAACACAAGAATGCTATTCACAGCCAAAGACATAGAACTGGATGTAGCATTCAAACTGAACCCATCTATGGAAGTGCTGGGTGATGACATAACCAATTATGAAGAACAAGCAATTACGAAGGATGACTTAATTTACCTAATCTATACGTCAGGAACAACAGGTGAACCAAAGGCTTCTATGATAGAGCATAAGAGTGTCGTTCGCCTTGTTAAGGATAAACAATGCTACCAGATGAATGAGGATACTGTTCTTCTGCAAAGTGGAACCATGGCGTTTGATGCATTTACCTTAGAAATGTGGGGACCACTGCTTTGTGGCGGAACCTTGATTTTATCAAATAAGGAAATGCTCTTACAGACAGCCGCATTAGCAGAGTGCATTACAAACAATAAAGTTAATACCATGTGGCTTACAGCAAGACTTTACAATCAGATTGTAATGGAAGATGTTCATGTATTTGATACTTTAACATACCTGATGATAGGAGGGGAAAAACTCTCCGAGGATCATGTGAGACGATTAAAATCTGTGAATACCCATACCAAGTTAATTAATGGCTATGGTCCAACGGAAAATACAACATTTACAACTGTATACACAATACCAGATACCTTTACTGAGATACCAATAGGGAAACCAGTGCAGAATACGCAGGTGTATATCATGAATCATAAGGCACTTTGTGGAATCGGTATGGTTGGTGAATTGTGTACTGCAGGTGACGGAGTAGCACGAGGTTATTTAAACCAGAAGGAATTAACTGCACAGCGATTCATCACCAATCCTTATGGTAAAGGACTGCTATATCGTACAGGAGATATGGCAAAATGGACTCCAGATGGAAATGTATTATACTGCCAGAGGGCAGATGAACAGGTGAAATTACGAGGATACCGAATTGAATTAGGTGAAATTGAAACTGCACTCCGTAAGTTGGATGAAGTTACTGATGCCGTAGTAGTATTCGGTGAAAATGAAGCAGGACAGACACATTTATACGCTTACCTTGTAAATGCAGAAGAACAGCTGGATATTATGACCATCCGCCAGCAGCTGATTCCTCTTCTTCCAACTTATATGATTCCGTCTTATATGATGCAGATCGAAGCAATCCCAATCTCACCAAATGGCAAGCTGGATAAGAAAGTACTGCCTAAGATTGCAAATATCTGTCGTGCTGAATACGCAGCTCCTAGAAATGAAAACGAGCAGCATCTATGTAAGATTTATGGTGAGGCAGTAGGGATTGACCGGTTCGGTATTGATGATAATCTATTTGAGCTAGGTGCAAATAGTCTTACAGTTATGCAGATTGTTGGGCGAAGTGTATCAGAAGGGTTCCAGATAACCATTCAGAATGTCTTTGAACATCCAACCATAAGAAAACTGGCAGAATATAAGGACAAGAATCATAGATATGAAGAACTGATTAACAAAGAAGAAGATATCCAGATTCGTGAACTGTTAAAAGGAAATGTCTTGGAAAATGATGCACCAATTAAAGAACGAAAGTTAGGAAAGGTCTTCCTGACTGGTGGAACTGGTTTTATGGGTGCGCATATTATCTCCAAGTTATTAGAAGCTGGCTCCGATACGGTGTACTGTCTTGTGCGTTGCCGCAGTCAGGAACATGGATATGAGAGGATGAAGGAAAATCTTCATTATTACTTTGGAGGAGCATATGATGATGAACTTGCGAAACGGATCATTGTAATACAAGGAGATTTGATAACCAGCGACTATGAGGAAATCCTCCCGGATGATATTGATACCATTATTCATACAGCCGCACATACAAAGCATTATGGGTTCTATGAGGAATTCTACAACATCAATGTAGTTGCGACACAAAAAATAGCGAATTACGCTAAGGCAAAAGGGATTTCTTTAACCTATATCTCAACCATGAGTATTTGTGCTATAATGGATGCAGAGGTAACAGACACATCATTCTCGGAATCAGAATTCTATAAGAAGCAGATATTAACCGATTCACCATACGCCCTTACTAAATTCTTAGCTGAAAAAGCAGTACTTCAGGCGATGGGGGATGGCTTAGATGCCATTATACTGCGAGTGGGTAATTTAACAAACCGCTACAGTGACTTAAAGGGGGCAAAAGATTATAGGAACAACCGTTTTATCAGCCAGATGAAAACCTTGTTAAAGGCAGGCAGTTTCTCAGAAGAAGTCCTTCAAAGTACATTAGAGTTTTCGCCAATTGATGAAGTGGCTGAGGGTGTTGTTGCGTTAACAAGATTCCGTGCAGAAGGATGCAATACATTCCATCTGCACTCAGATGAGTATGTAAGTTTTAGCCGATTTATGCAGGCAATTAAAAAAGCAGGTGTCACAATAAAAAATGAGGTAAATCTTACGAAATATATCCATGACAATACAGAAGAAAAAATACGAAGTGAAATTTATTCGTTCCTTGCTGCACTTTCCTATGAACATGCTGTACAAGGAGTTCATTCTGAAAATGCATTTACGCTTAGCTATCTGGACAGGATAGGATTCGAATTTAAAACACTAAACGATAGATATATTGATTCCTGGGTGAAGTATTATCAGAAATTAGGATATTGGAATGAATAAAATGACAAAGGAAATGTGTGCCTCATAAGCATATTGGAGATGAGTTTCTGATGTGCTGTGTGGACACACTTTCCGTATTACGGGAGGAACATATGTTAAAGATAGTAAACTTTACAAGAAAGTATGGGGAGAAGACAGCTGTAGATAATATTTCCCTGCATATCAGAAAAGGTGAAATCTACGGTTTCATCGGACATAACGGAGCAGGAAAAACAACAACCTTAAAAGCATGTTGTGGCATTAGTCAGATTCAGGAGGGCAATATCTATATAGATGGAATCTCTGTAAAAGACAATGTACTGGAATGCAAGAAAAGAATGGCATACCTTCCAGACAATCCAGATATTTATACTTTTATGACAGGAATTCAGTACTTAAACTTTATCGCAGATGTGTATGGAATGTCTACAGAAGAACGTACTGCTAACATAGCCCAATATGCTGAACTGTTTGGTATTAAAGATAATCTGGGACAGCCGGTGAGCTCCTATTCTCACGGAATGAAGCAGAAACTCGCCATCATTTCCGCATGGATGCATTCACCAAAGCTTATCTTGATGGATGAGCCGTTTGTTGGATTAGATCCAATTGCAGCACTTAACTTGAAGAACATGATGAAAGAGCATTGCGAGAATGGTGGTGCAATTTTCTTCTCCACTCACGTACTGGATGTGGTAGAAAAGCTATGTGATAAGGTAGCTATCATAAAGAGTGGCAAGCTTCTCGCTACAGGAACTATGGAAGAAGTAAAAGGCAATTCTTCATTAGAAGATGTCTTCTTTGAACTGGAGGCCTGATTATGATTATAAAGCTATTAAAGATAAGAACCCAAGCCTTACTCTCTTCTATATTTACTGGAACGAAAACTCAGCAGAAATCCAAGGGCTTCTGGTATGGAATAGGCTTTTTACTGTTAGCAGTATTCATTAGTTATGGTGCAGTCATTGAAATGCTGTTTGAACGATTTGCAGAACCATTTTATACAGAACAGCTTAATGCGCTTTATTACTCCATTGTGGCACTTTTTATATTTGCAGTTTCTGTACTAGTGAATATATTTATGGTACAGTCACAGCTGTTTGAGTCCAAGGACATCAACATA
>DBKX01000162.1:0-6116 GCA_002297865.1 Lachnoclostridium sp. UBA739 | reverse complement strand
AATGACTGGACTGCTTTTATTTAGCTATCTAATAGAAGCGATTATTGGAGTCCCAGCGATTGTTGCATTGAATAGTTATGGAGCGGGAGTAGCGGCAAGAGAAATTGTTTTTTATATTATATCCCTTATTTTACTAGGGGGGCTGACTCTGGCAGTATCCTGCCTGCTGGGGTATCTGGTAACAAAGATAACAGCACATACTTTACACCGTAATGCTTTTCAGACAGTACTTTTAGCCATTATCCTGATGGCATTTACAGTTATCGTGTATGTGTCTAATAACAGCCTGATGGCAATCACAGGTAATGCTGATGAGGTAGAATCTGTGATTAAAACCTTCTTTTATCCAATATACTGCTTTGGAGAAGGCTGCGTCAGTGGAGGAATTAGTTCCTTTATCATCTTTGCAGCTGTTTCGGCAGCAGCACTTATACTTACAAGTGTTATACTGTCAAAGTCATTTTTAAAGATCGTGAATACTTCATATCGTTTAGCAGTTAAGGAGTATGAAAGCTTATCTATTAAGAGAACATCCACGATGAATGCATTAGTAAAGAAGGAATTAAAACTCATTTTTTCTGATGCCATGTACCTGATAAATGCCGCTCTTGGAAATATTATTTGTATTATTTTATCAATTTTGATGATCGTGAAAAAGGATCTGCTTGTGCAGGTAATTGGAACTGGAACTATGGAATCCGTATTTCCTGCACTGCTTGTAGTTATTCTGTGCCTGATAAATGTATTAAATGTAATTTCTGCACCATCAGTTTCTTTGGAAGGAGAGAGCTTATGGCTTCCAAAGTCTCTTCCATTGTCTGGAAGAACCATTCTTCTTTCCAAGGCACTGGCACACTGCGTTGTATGTATTCCAACAACCCTTTTGGCGGCAATTGTTATGAATGTACAATATGACATGAGTGCTGCATACCGAATTTACTCTTTGGTAACGCCACTGTGTATGATTGGGTTTATGGCACTGCTTGGTGTTGTGCTGAACCTTAAGTATCCGAACTTTACCTTTGTAAATGTAACGGCAGCAGTAAAACAGAGCATATCCGTTCTGATAGCGATGATTATTCCAGCCATTGTACTTGGTATTCTGACAGCGGTCTTTTTGGTTGTGTTAAAGGATGTTATTGCCGCACCAGTATTCTTTGGTTTATTAACAATTCTTCTGATTGTAGCAAATCTTATTCTGTATGGATTCATTAATCGAAATGGCGAAAGGCTATTTAGAGAGTTAGGAGAATAATTGTAAGAGCAGATTTCTATATGTAAATATGAAGTCTGCTCTTTTTACCTTATAGAAAAGTCCTCAGCGAGTCCTTCCCTATAAGGTAAAAAAGCCCCTAAAAAGCAGGGGCTGGATGCATACGAACGGGTAAGGAAGTTAGTTGCTAAAGAACAGTGACACCCGTTCGACGTGGCAAAGTGCCTTCTCCCTCAAGATTGAGGGGAGGGGAGTTGAGAGTGTCGAAGACACTTTGTTCTATAGTCTGTGTTTTATCTTGAGTGATGACAAGAAAAAAGATTACCAAAAATTATTCGAAAAATTATGAAAAAATACTTGCAAACAAAAGTAATCTAGTGTATACTAAATATTGCTGTGGCATTGATAGCTAAGAAGCGTGAGGTTGCCTTGCAGAGAGCAAGGGTTTTCCGTGGAGCGAATGCTGAGTTAGGAAACTGGCGACAAGTCACTGTACAAGAACATAATATTCTGTGTTTAAGTTTATTTTGGGCAGAAAATCGTTGTGTAGACATTTTGAAAAATGAAATGTTACGATACACACGGATGAGTGTACAGTCACCGCTTGTCGTACTGAAAGATGTGAAACAGAAGAGATTTCACAAAAGTGCGAAAAGGAGGCGACTTTTTTTATGGCAAGTCAAGTAATGAGAATTACATTGAAGGCATATGATCATCAATTAATCGATCAATCAGCTGGAAAAATTATCGATACTGTAAAGAAAACAGGTTCTAAGGTGAGTGGACCTGTACCACTACCAACTAAGAAAGAAGTAGTAACAATTCTTAGAGCGGTTCATAAGTACAAAGATTCCAGAGAACAGTTCGAACAAAGAACTCATAAGAGATTAATCGACATCATGAGTCCTTCACAAAAAACAGTTGAAGCATTAACAAGATTAGAAATGCCAGCTGGTGTATTCATCGACATTAAGATGAAAAACAAATAATTAAAATTTTAAATTGAGAAAATCCTTAGGGTTTATATATAGAGTCCAAGCAACGATTGAAACACAAAGATTGTTTTAGGATACCAAGCACTCGGTTGTAGACCGTCTAGGATGATTGCGGAAGGGGTTAGGCCTGAACGTAATCCGCTGTAGATTAATAGGAGGTGCGCAAAGCATGAAGAAAGCGATTTTAGCAACTAAAATTGGTATGACTCAGATCTTCAATGAAGACGGAGTATTAACACCTGTAACTGTACTTCAAGCTGGCCCATGTGTTGTAACTCAGGTTAAAACAATGGACAACGATGGATACGAAGCTATCCAAGTAGGTTTCGGTGAAATTAGAGAAAAATTAGTTAACAAACCAGTAACTGGACAGTTCAAAAAAGCTGGTGTTGAAGTTAAAAGATTCTTAAGAGAATTTAGATTTGAAAACTCTACAGAGTATACAGTAGGTCAAGAAATCAAAGCTGACATTTTCGCAGCTGGTGATAAGATTGATGCAACTGCTACATCTAAGGGTAAAGGATTCCAAGGTGCTATCAAGAGACACGGACAATCCAGAGGACCTATGGGTCACGGTTCCAAGTTCCATAGACATGCAGGTTCTAACGGTGCTTGTTCTGATCCATCTAAAGTATTCAAAGGTAAAAAAATGCCTGGTCAAATGGGTCATGTAACTATTACAACTCAGAATCTTGAAGTTGTTAAGGTTGACGTAGAAAACAACTTAATCTTAGTAAAAGGTTGTGTACCTGGACCTAAGAAATCTATGGTAGAAATCAGAGAATCAGTAAAAGCTAAATAGGCTTTGAGGAAGGAGGAACACAGAAATGGCAAACGTATCTGTTTTAAATATGGAAGGCAAAGAAGTTGGAACACTTGAATTAAACGATAAAATCTTTGCTGCACCAATTAACGAACACTTAGTTCATATGGCAGTTGTGTTACAATTAGCTAACAAACGTCAAGGAACTCAGAGTGCAAAAACCCGTTCAGAAGTAAGCGGCGGCGGAAGAAAACCTTGGAGACAAAAAGGTACAGGACATGCAAGACAAGGTTCTACAAGATCTCCACAATGGACAGGCGGTGGCGTTGTATTTGCTCCAAAGCCAAGAGATTATTCTTTCAAAATGAACAAGAAAGAAAAAGCAGCTGCAATCAAATCCGTTTTAACATCTAAAGTAAACGACAACAAATTTATCGTTGTAGATGAATTCAAAATGGACGATTTCAAGACAAAGAAAATGGTTGAAGTATTAAACAACCTTAAAGCGAATAAAGCATTAGTAGTTTTAGCTGAAAAAGATGAAAAAGTTCTTCGTTCTGCTAAAAACATTCCTACAGTTGGTACAACATTATCAAACAGCCTAAGTGTTTATGAGATGTTAAAATATGATTCACTTGTAATCACAAAGGATGCTGTTGCAAAAATTGAGGAGGTGTACGCATAATGGCAGATTTAAGATATTATGATGTAATCCTTAAACCAGTTATCACTGAGAGAAGTATGGAAGGTATGGGCGAAAAGAAATATACTTTCTATGTTCACACAGATGCAACTAAAGGTCAAATTAAAGAAGCTGTTGAGAAAATGTTCGCTGGTGCTAAAGTTGCCCGCGTAAACACAATGAATCTTGACGGTAAAAGCCGCAGACGTGGTAATACAGTTGGTAAAACAGCTAAAAGAAAGAAAGCAATCGTTCAGTTAACAGCTGACAGTGCTGACATCGAGATCTTCCAGGGTCTTTAATTAGCAGACAACTGTAAATGATGTAACAAGTTATGGTTATTTATAACCGATAAGAATAAATACAGGAATGAGATACGCGCGACAGCGTTGACACTCATCGAAAGGAGTAACGAACATGGGAATTAAAAAGTTTAACCCATATACACCTTCCAGAAGACATATGACTAGTTCAGATTTCTCCGAGATTACAACATCTACACCTGAGAAATCCTTAGTAGTTTCTATGAAGAAACACGCTGGTCGTAACAATCAAGGTAAAATCACAGTAAGACATCACGGTGGTGGTGCTCGTAAAAAATATAGAATCATCGACTTTAAGAGAACGAAAGATGGTATTCCAGCTACAGTTAAAACAATCGAATACGATCCAAACAGAACAGCAAATATCGCTTTAATCTGCTACGCAGATGGTGAAAAAGCTTATATCCTTGCTCCTGCTGGATTAAAGGTTGGCCAGACAGTAATGAACGGTGAAAATGCTGAAATTAAAGTTGGTAACTGTCTTCCATTACAGTTCATCCCAGTTGGTACACAGGTTCATAACATTGAATTAATGCCAGGTAAAGGTGGACAGATGGTACGTTCCGCTGGTAACAGCGCTCAGTTAATGGCTAAAGAAGGCAAATATGCTACATTAAGATTACCTTCAGGCGAAATGAGAATGGTACCAATTATGTGTAGAGCAACAATCGGACAGGTTGGTAATGCTGACCACGAGTTAATCAATATCGGTAAAGCTGGACGTAAACGTCATATGGGTATCAGACCTACAGTTCGTGGTTCCGTAATGAACCCTAATGACCATCCACATGGTGGTGGTGAAGGTAAGACTGGTATCGGTCGTTCAGGCCCATGTACTCCTTGGGGTAAACCAGCTCTTGGCTTAAAGACAAGAAAGAAAAACAAATCTTCTAACAAGATGATCGTAAGAAGAAGAGACGGTAAAGCGTTAGCGAAATAATCGCTCGTAAAGTATTAACAAAAGTTCGTGATTTGCTTATTGGCTCGACCATAAGGCAAAAGTTCGATTGAAATATAAGGAGGTCAAAACCTATGGCACGTTCATTAAAAAAGGGACCATTCGCTGATGAGCACTTATTAAAAAAAGTAGATGCTATGAATGCAGCTGGCGATAAGAGTGTTATTAAGACTTGGTCACGTCGTTCTACAATCTTCCCTTCATTCGTGGGACATACAATTGCAGTTCATGATGGTAGAAAACATGTTCCAGTATATGTTACTGAAGATATGGTAGGACACAAATTAGGTGAGTTCGTTGCAACAAGAACTTACAGAGGTCACGGTAAGGACGAGAAAAAAGGTAGAAGATAGTTTTCATAACATCTTCATTCGATATAAATTTGTAGAGAACGTATAGTTTGAAAGGAGGTTACATCCATGGCAAAAGGACATAGATCCCAGATAAAAAGAGAAAGAAACGAAAACCAGAGAGATAATAGACCATCTGCGAAATTATCTTACGCTAGAGTTTCAACTCGTAAAGCAGGCTTCGTTTTAGACGCAATCAGAGGCAAGGATGTACAAACAGCACTTGGTATTTTAGCATATAATCCAAGATATGCATCAACATTGATAGAGAAGTTATTAAAATCTGCAATCGCAAATGCTGAAAACAATAACGGTATGAATCCAGAAAACCTTTATGTTGCAGCTTGTTATGCTAACAAGGGACCAACAATGAAGAGAATCAGACCAAGAGCACAGGGTAGAGCTTACAGAATCGAAAAGAGAATGAGCCATATCACAATCGTGCTTGATGAGAAATAGGAGGTAAAGCATGGGACAGAAAGTTAATCCGCACGGCNNACGGCTTAAGAGTCGGTGTTATCAAAGATTGGGACTCTAATTGGTATGCTGAAGCTGATTTTGCTGACAAATTAGTCGAAGATTATAAAATCAGAGAATTCTTAAAGAATAAATTATACAATGCAGGAATTGCAAGAATCGAATTAGAAAGAGCTGTGGATAGATTAAAAGTTATTATCCATACTGCTAAACCAGGTGTTGTAATTGGTAAAGGCGGTTCTGAAATCGAAAAATTAAAAGTTGAATTAGCGAAATATACAAGTGCTAAAGTATTAGTTGATATCAAAGAAGTGAAAAGACCAGATAACAACGCACAGTTAGTTGCTGAAAATAT
>DBKX01000176.1 GCA_002297865.1 Lachnoclostridium sp. UBA739 | reverse complement strand
GCGTGAAGTTCTATTTTATAATGTGCAGATTGGAACGAAAGGGGATCTGGAGATTCTAAAGCAAATGGTAGACTATTATGGTGTGCCGGTTAAGATTACCTTTAACTCTTTGTGTTATATGCCCGAACAGTATCCACTAATAGAAGAGATTATGAATGAGTGTATCTCAGCAGGATTTGATGTGTTTATTGTATCCGATCCAGGGCTTCTTCTGTATATAAGACAAAATCAGATTCCTTGTAAGATTCATCTTAGTGGAGAAACGGCAGAGGTAAACCGCCCTATGATGAAATTGTTTCAGGAGTTTGACATAAAAAGATTTATCTTTCATCGCAAAAATTCCATAGAAGATATGAAACGTTGTATTCAGGAGAATCAAGGAAAAGGGTTGGAGTTTGAGGCATTTGCTTTAAATGAATATTGTCACTTTACGGGAGCGTTTTGCAATTCTCTTCATTGTGATGAGTTGACACATCTGTGTAAAGTCCCTTATGAGTTAGGAAAAGTGAGTGAGGGAATGATTCGATGCGGGGAGACGATCCATGAGGAAGTGATTGAGAACGAATCGGAGGAATATGTAACTGGGAGTACTGGTTGCGGTTTATGTGCGCTGAAGGAGTTAAAGGATGCAGGGGTAACCCATTTAAAGCTGGTAGGCAGAGGAAACCATACGGAGTATATGGAAGCAGATATTCGGATGATGCAAAGAGCGTTAGCGCTGGCGGACGAAACGGAAGATAGGGGGGAATATAGGCGTAGGGTTAGAGAAGAACTGTTTTTTGGAAAATGTAGTAATAGGTGTTATTATCGTTAGAAGGTGCCTGTCTGGTTGTGGGATGGGCACTAGTTAATTGCTTTCCTTGTATTCTTCAAAGAGGATACTGGTACCGACACCAAGATTCATCGTATTCTATAATGGTCAGGACACATTTTGGGATACAAAAGAAATGAAGCTTTCAGATGCTTTCGAGCAGAAAACAGATTGTCCAGATTTGGAACTTAAGTTAATCCGACGTGACGAACGAGAAATTGGAAGAGAAGAAGGACTGCAAAAAGGTATAAAGTGTTACATCCTTGACAATCTAGAAGACCATGTGCCAGACGAAAGAATTATTATCAAATTACAAAAAATTTTCGGCATCCTACCAGAGGAAGGAAGACAGTTAGTTTCTTCCTATCGGCAAGCAAAATAATTCTAGCTTGGAAAAACCTGATTGACACGTTATAATGGTACAAAAACAAAATTATTTAGGGGAACAAAATGAAAAGAATAGGATATATCCAAACGGACTTTCCAGCTAAATTTGGAATTCCGAGACAAAGTGGACTAGTAGAAGCGCTAACAGGAAAAATTTATTTTGAACCACAATATCATAACATGGATGCCTTTCGTGGACTGGATGGCTATTCTCATATATGGCTGCTTTGGCAGTTTTCTGAAAATATGCAGAAAGAGGCACCTATTTCTGTAAAGCCACCTAGACTAGGTGGAAATACAAGAATGGGAGTATTTGCAACCAGGTCACCATTTAGACCAAACCATATAGGCCTGTCTTGTGTAAAACTTGAGTCAGTGGAATGGGATGAAAAAATGGGACCAGTCATAACGGTATCTGGAATTGATCTTATGGATCAGACTCCAATACTGGATATTAAGCCCTATCTTCCTTATGCGGATTGTCACCCAGAAGCAACAGGTGGATTCGGTTCACAAGTAAAGGATTATGCCTTAAAAGTGGAGTTCCCAGAAGAACTTTTATCGCAAATTCCAAAAGAAAAGCAGCAGGCGATTCTTGGCGTGCTAGAACAAGATCCCCGCCCAGCATATCACGACGACCCGCGACGAAAATACGGTGTAGAATTTGCTGGTTTTGATGTTCGTTTTTATGTTAGGAATGATGTACTTTCTGTATGCGAGGTAGAACGGTTAAAAGAAGACTAATTGCGTATACTAATCTTACAGAATAAGCATTGACTGAGATTAGAGCAAAAGGTGGAATGACCGTGGAGATTTTACTAGGATACTGTTGTGTATCAACGTTATATCCAAAATTAAAATGTAGCAGGTCTTCAACAAAGACCTATTTAGATAGTCATGATGGCAAGGCATGTCATGACTATCTTTTAGATAAAGCGAGAAAAAACCTATACGATATGGCAGAACTTTTGAAGCATAATAAGGACAATGGTATATTGGCGTATCGTATGCCAGAACAGGTTTTGCCACAGCTGGATTTAGGATATTACAAAATTGAAGAGTTACAGACTGAACTTCGAATGGTTGGTAAAATTGCCAATCAGTTAGGATTACAGCTTTCCCAACATCCATCCCAGTATTATGTCCTCAATTCCCACAGGCAGGATGTTGTAGAAAAATCCATTCATACGTTAGACTTCTTTGCAGAGACAATGGAAGCCATGGAACTTGAAAAGATTCCTAATATGACACTGCATATTGGTGTAAAAAATGGGTACGAAGATTCTACGGAGGCAGTAAAAGTATTTGCAAAGAATTTTGGGCGGTTAGGTGAGGCAGCAAGAAAGTATCTTGTAGTGGAAAATGATCACATATCCTTTCGAGTGGAGGATTGTCTGAAAGTGCATGAGTTAACAGGTGTTCCAGTTGTCTTTGATAATAAGCATTACGAATGGAATCAAGGAGATATGACCTTTGAAGAAAGTTTGAATGCGGCAGTTCATACATGGGGAAGTCGTACTCCAAAACTGCATCTGTCTAGTGATAAGGAAGGCATAAAGAAACATGCTCATCATGAGATGGTATTTCTGGAAGATTATAAAAAGATGGAGCAAGCAGTGGAGAAGTCTGGGGTTGAACGATGCTATTTTATGCTCGAGTGTAAGCAGAAAGATATTGCAGTATTGGAATTGTATAAGCAAATAAAGAAATGATAGAAAAGCCCTAACTGGTACTTGGTGTGATACTGTTAGGACTTTTTGTTTTTCTTTGCTGAATAGTGTGATAAAATGGTAAAAAAATAAGAGTTCATTCAATGGTCAGCGAATTTGTGAAAAAAAGAATTAAAAAGGATGTAACTTTTTCTATTTAAATGCTACTAACTCATAGAACGTTCTAAAGGAGGATATATGTTAAACCAGGATTTTACATCTTTATATGATGCGTATTATCAGGATGTTTACTTATATCTTATGAAATTGACCAAGGGAAGGAAGGATCTGGCGGAAGAATTAACCCAGGAAACATTTTACCAGGTGTTTCTGTCTTTGCATCGTTTTAAAGGAAAATCGAAGATTAAAACATGGATAATCGAGATAGCGAAGCATACTTGCTACAATTATTTCAAGAAGAACCCGATTGTGGAAAGTGCCAATGAAAATGACTTGCTTATGGATAAGGCTTGCAATGAGGGAAAATCCCTTGAAGAATATCTTATAAGGGCAGAAGAGCAGGAATCGCTTCGCAAGGCAATATTAGGTTTGGACAAGAAATACCGAGATGTCGTGATTTATCGAATCTATTATGAGTTATCTTTTCAGAAGGTGGGACAATTAATGAAGATAAGTGAAAATTCTGCAAAAGTGTTGTTTTTTAGAGCAAAGTCTATGATTAAGAAGAATATGGAGGAGTAACGATGAAGAAAAAAGAAGAATGCGCTCTTGTAAGAGAACTGTTACCAATATACTGTGATGATGCAGTAGGGGATGAAGGAAAAGCAGTAATTGAGAAGCATTTAAAGGAATGCAAGGAGTGCAGTACATACAAAGAAGAAATCGCCAAGATGAAGGAAGAGGAAGAGGCAAGCCAGGATAAAATGGAAGCTGTGAAAACAGAGCAGGTAACGAAGGTTTCCAAGAAGTTAAGAAGACATAAGAAAAAGGTGGACTTAATAAGCACAGTTGCCGTAGTATTTGTATGGCTAGCCTTTATGATAAGCTTCCAAGTGGTTGAAGTATCGGGAATTAGTATGGAACCAAGTTTTCAAGATGGGGAAAGACTTCTGATGAATCGTGTTGTATATCATTTAAGAAGTCCAAAGAAAGGAGATGTAGTATCTGTAGCACAGGAAGATATGACACTGTTAAAACGTGTGGTTGGGGTTCCTGGAGATACGATTGAGATTAAAGATAATGCTGTTTTCATCAATGGGAAGTCGGTTAAGATTAAGGGAGAAGAAGGACGAATTGAGCCAGGAGACCTTATATATCCACTCACGTTAGGGAAAGACGAATATTTTGTAATGGGTGATAATGTGGAAGTTTCCCTAGATAGTCGTTCTAGCAGTGTTGGAGTAATTGAGCGAGATGAGATAAGGACTAAGTTTTTATGCCGATTTTTTTCATTTAAGAAATAGAACAGGAGGAATACTATGAATAGGTTTGGAATATGTGTGGGAGCATGTTTGATAGTTGCACAGTTGGTAATGGCATGGATGGCGCTTCGAGTTGGGACGAAAAAGCAGAAGGCCATCGCATTAGGAACGGATGTATTATCTGTTATTGGCAATGCACTTATAGCTGTTTACTATAACAATATGCCAGGAAAAGGAAAGGCACCTGGTCTAACCTATCTGGGGCAGACTGTTGTGGCGATGGGCTTAATGGTTGTAAGTTTTGTGGTTTTGCTTGTTACGATTGCGGCAGTTGTTAAGAAAAGAGAATGACTTGCAATTTAACAAGGTACAAGATACAATAACGCTGTTAGCTTATGCTAACTTTAATAAGAGCATTTAAGAAAGGTAAGACAATTAAAAGATGGAGTTAACAGCAGTAAAACTAAATTATCTCTTTCTGCTATATGAAAAGGAAGAGAATGTTCATACAGTATCCAGTCTAGCAAAAATTTTGGGAGTTGCAAAATCAACAGTAAGCCGTACAATTCACTGCTTAGAAGAACAGGGATTTCTTATTAAGGATACCTTTTTACTAACTGAATACGGGAAGAATACAGCGAGACAGTATTTAGAAGAACGGAATATCATAGCAGACTGGTTAATGTCGGAACAGCATATTTCTTACGAGGTTGCCATACATGATGCCACAGCATTTATTCTATCTGTTTCGAAAGACATGAAGAAGATAGTTCTAGAAAAGGCTCGTAATGCCATGCTATGGGAAAAAATAAGTAAGATTGGACATCTTGATGGACAAGCAGTAGCGAGTTTGTTTGCGGATGGAACATATCCTCTTCCTTTTACCATGTACCGAGAAAAGAGTGGAAAGCATAATTTTATATCCATGTCAGACCGGGCATTTCATCATCCTGCATCTTTCGTTGTGAAAAATGGAATAGGTATGGTCCATCTTTTGGGAAGGGAAATTGAGGAAACATCCAAGTTGGGGTGTTTAAAACTGAAAGGAAGATTAGTAACTCTAAAATATCTATGGAATCATAAGTACCTTCTGGCAGGTCAAGATCAGTCTCGATTTATTATTCCATTGGATTCCATGGAGTTTCACTATAATTCCGAAGAAAAAATGTTACAGGGCAGTGTTAAGTTAAAAATGTCCTGTTCAGTAGGAACAGTTCATATGCCAGAAAGTGTTGCAATTATGAATGTTATGATAAGATGAGAACCGTTCAAAAAATATTATTGTTTGTTGCATAGGTGCAACGAAAGGAAAAATGTCTTAAATTACAAAACATGTGGACGCAGATACAGAAAAAGAGTGTCAAACTGTTGCATAGGATGCAACGAAATTAGGGATTGCTGATGCTCTTTTTTTTGTTACAATATCACTATAAGAAAATGAGAACCATTATCAACAAGGAGAGAACAATGATAAAACGATTCAAAAAGCAATTATTAAGCTGTTTACTAGCAGCGAGCATATTTAGTACGCTAAGTGTATCTGATATTCATGGTGCAACACCAGCAATTGAAACAGTAAAAAGTGCAACACAGGAGTATGTCGATGGTACATATGAAATACCAGTCAATATGTACAAAGAGAACGCCGATAGCTTTTCACATGCCAACGGAGTGTTGGACGGGGCTAAACTTACGATAAAGAATGGGAAGGGAACGTTAAACGTCCGCTTTAAACCCTTATTCATGATGGGGGAAAATCACTATATGTATAGCATGAATAAGCTGACCAATATTACATTTAGTGCAAATGGACTTCCAGCCTCTTATGATATAGAAGAACCAGTTGTTGTGGAGGAATACGATGTAGTAGACCGATTCAATGCACCAGAAAGTGGATTCTCTGCGACAGCAGGCAAGAAATATCCAAAAGAAGTTGCGCTGAATGTAAATCTAGGGGAAAGGGTAACCTGGGTTCGTATTCATGTTCCAATTATGACTTCTATGGGAGTTAGTGATTCCAATGCAAGGCTAGTACTTGATTATACAAATATTCCGAAAAAAGAAGCAAGTGTTCCAGTTGTACCTAATAAAAAGTATACAATTACGTATAAATTGTATGGCGGCACCAACAACAAGGCGAATCCAACTACATTTACGAAGACATCCGCCTTTACACTGAAAAATCCAACCAGAACAGGATACACTTTCCTTGGCTGGTATACAAGCAGTAAGTTCCAGACAAAAGTAACCAAGATTGTAAAGGGAACGGAAAAGAATTATACCTTACATGCAAGATGGCAGAAAGTAACGGTAAGCAAAGCAGCAATTAAGACATTAAAAAGTACAGCAAAGAAAAAGGCGGTTGTAAGCTGGAATACAGTCAGTGGGGCAAAAGGGTATGAGATTACCTATTCAAGAGATAAAAAGTTCAAATCTAAGAAAACAGTTACCACAACAAGTAGAACAAAAACTCTTACAGGACTTGTATCAGGAAAAACCTACTATGTGAAAGTGAGAGCATATAAAATAGATTCAACAGGAAAGAAAGTTTATGGTACAAGCAGTACTGTAAAGACCGTTAAAGTAAAATAATAGAGTTCCAAATGTCGGGGGTCGCTACTTAAGTGACCCTTGCTTCATGAAAGGAAATAATCCCCTTCATGGATAGATGGAGAATAAAGAGGTTAAAAATGAAAGTAAAATTAGCATGGATAATGGCAGTGATTTTCTTAAGTATATCCTTTGGTCAAACACTGCCATTGAAATGTCAGTCGAAGGAAACATTGGCAGATGGAAGGTATCAGATTGCAGTGAAGTTGTATCATGCCACAAAAGAGGAAGTTAGCGTAGGGAACGGAGCTGTCAAGGAAAAAGGAATGCT